>NZ_JACHVA010000023.1 GCF_014230055.1 Puniceicoccus vermicola
GTAGTGAGAGCTTCCAGCTCTCTCGTACGTAGGAGCGGTCCCTGTAACGTGGGAATCGGCAGCTAAAGCAGCCGGTCCTTGGAAGGTTCCGTCGCGACCATGGGCCGTCAAGTGCCCTCGCACCACATCCGAAAAAGTACTGCCACGGCAAAGGTCAAAGTAGTGAGAGCTTCCAGCTCTCTCATGCGTAGGAGCGGCCCCCGTGACGTGGGAATCGGCAGCTAAAGCAGCCGGTCCTTGGAAGGATTCGTCGCGACCATGGGCCGTCAAGTGCCCTCGCACCACATCCGAAAAAGTACTGCCACGGCAAAGGTCAAAGTAGTGAGAGCTTCCAGCTCTTTCACCCGTAGGAGCGGCCCCCGTAAGGCGGGAATCGGCAGCGAAAGCAGCCGGTCCTTGTTGGGGGAGATGATCCTTGGCGGAACTACTTCTGTATCCGGATATTTCTACGAGCAGTCGGTGCAGATACCATCCCCCGCCGCACTTATCGATTTCTATCCGGACTAATAGCTGAATTCGACCGTCTCACCGGAATCGGTGGTGACGCTCAGAGTTCCGCCCATGGTTACGGTCAGTTGGGTGTAATCTTCGCCATCAACCGGAACGACCGATCTTACGTAGGTTGGCACAATGTCATCGTAGGTGGCTTCGGTTACGCCTTCCTCGAGAATGTATTGCTGGCCTCCAGAGGCGATCTGGCGGAGGTTGTTCATAATCGTTTTCTGCTCGGCTTGGGCGGACATGCTCGAAGGGTAACCATAGCTGTTGCTCTGAGGAAACATGCCCGAAGTTGCGGGAACGTCTGGAGCCGGTGGATACTGTACCGTCAGTCCGGTGACGGTGGTGACCACGAGTGGTTGATCATCGGCAGTAACGACCAGCTGCGAGTAGTCTTCGCCCGCTACCGAGGGTAGTGGAGAAAAGTATTCGCCGACGATCACGGAATAGGGTGCTTCGGTTACACCGTTTTCCAGCATATACTGCTGGCCGGCCGCACTGACTTGTCGGAGATTATTGAGAATGGCTTTTTCCTGGCTGGTGGCCCGTACCTTTTGAAAGGCAGGAACGGCCATCGCAGAGGTCATTCCCACCGCAAAGACGACGGGTTGGATTGCGAGTTGAGCCATGGTGGTGCGATGGGAGTAACTCATATTGGAAGCGGTATAGAGACCTTCCGGACCGACCGTAGTGACCGAGGCTGCCGGATTTGGCATATCGGGAATGAGGAGCTTGATGATATCGAGAAAGGCGGGCTCCATTGCGGGATTACTGTCCATCGAAGAAGTCATCATATCTCGAAACGCCTGGGTGTATTCGGGAGTCACGTAGGAGAAAAAGACGCCGTCCGAGGGGAGCTGATTGGCGGCCTTCCGGAAGGCATCGGTGTCTTTCAGCTTATCCTTGTTCTGCAGACATGCGTCCAAGTAGGTCTGACTGGAGGCAAGAAAGAGCCGTTTGGTTTGCGTATCGGCGACGATCACGGGCTGGATGTAATCGAATGGTGCCGGGAACTGCTCTGTGGCGCGCAGCTCGAATCCGTTGTCGGTATCCTTCCATTCAACTTGGGGCTGGCCTTGGAGAGCGGGCTTGAGCGACTCGAATAGGTCCGTGACTCCGTCGAGAACAATCAGGGCATCGGTGTGAGGAAGGCTCCCATAGAATCCGAACGGGAGGAGATTCTCGGAGTCGAAATCGAGAATGAGGATCCCGCGATTTCCCGAGGCTTCAATGACCTGGTTCACGGTGCGATTACCCATCTCCGGAACGGGAGATTGTAGCCATGCAGCGATCATTCCACGGCCGAAAGGACCAGCGACTGCGTCCCCAATTCCGAGGATGGTGTCGCGCAAGGTTTCAGGGCGGTAACTCATCTCCATCACGAGATCGGAGGTGGAAGGGGCCAGATCAAGTGAATCGAAAGGATGGGGGGCATCGCCGAAGAACTGGAAAAAACCGGTGGGACCTTCAGGGAAATAGAGAATCGAGCGGTTGTGGAACATCCCGTCTCCAATCTCCCGGGAGCTGAGTCCGATGGCGTCGAGGCCACTGAAGCCAGCTGCGGACAGCATCTTCTCGAAATTGAGTGGAAGTGGGGGAACGTCAGGCACCTCGCTCTTCACCTTGTTGGCGATCTCGGTCAGGGTCTTGCCCAACTTTTCGGTCTCATGGGTGAGATCCATGTAAGCATAAAAAACTCCACCGAGATCCAGAAACTCGGAAACTGCGTCAAACTGCGGAGCCCGATCCTCCTTGGGGAGAAGTCCTGCCGTGTCCTGCTCTTTTGTGCAGGCATTGAGGATAAGGAGTACGCAAGCGAAGAAGGGGATAGCTTTTCTCATCAGAGGAGATGCTTCGTGTTGGTGAGGCGGGAGGCAACTCTAAATGGGCCAATCCGAGTCGGAATCGGTTAACAAAAGCGTGACGGGTTTTGGAACGAAACGATCCTATTTTGCCCGGTCTTCTGGGAGCGCAGCGCTTCCGCCTGCGGGCGGTAGCAAAGGAAAATACCGAAAACGCAGGCTTCCGACTTTCGCCAAGGCTTCTGCAGACATAAAAGCACCGCGCGTCCCTGAACCCCTCCGTGGCTTTCTCAAAGAATGGCTGTAATTGCCTGGCGAAGTCCCTCGGGTTACCCCGGAATCGGAGAGAATTCATCGTCTTTCCACAAGACCTCCACATTCCCTCCATCTGGATCTTGAAGAATGAGGGAGATGAAAACCAAAAACATTCTTATCCTTCTCTCTGCAGGCTTCGGTGGGCTTCTCCTCATGGGTTCCGCGCGAGCGAACTCCCCTGGGGAGTCTTCTACAGACCGCACCGAAGTGCCCTATTTTTGGACGCCTTCGATGAAGGAAGGAGTTGATGCGTTGCCGCTTAAATCGACCGATGTTCAAGTGAAGATCGAGGGGATGTTGGCCACGGTCACGGTGAGTCAGGTCTACCGCAATGAAGGAACGGTCCCGATTGAGGCGTCCTACATTTTTCCGGGATCGACGCGGGCTGCGGTGAACGATCTCCGTTTTACGATTGGAGAACGGGTGATTTCCGCGGAGATCCAGGAAAAGGAGGAGGCTCGTCGCACCTATGAAGCCGCGAAAACCGAGGGCAAGCGAACCGTTCTCCTCGAGCAGCACCGTCCGAACGTGTTTCAGATGAAGGTTGCCAACATCCTTCCCGCCGATGTGGTTTCGGTGCAGCTAGTCTATACCGAAACGTTACCCCGTGAGAACGGGGACTACGAGTTTGTCTATCCCACGGTGGTCGGTCCGCGCTATGTCGGAGACCCGGAAGCACAGGCAGGAAACTCAACGGAATGGGTGCACTCTCCCTTTCTCTCACCGGAGACCGAGGTTGCGGCCCCAGAGTTCCGCTTGTCGGTCGATCTGACTCCTGGCCAGACGATCCGAAGAATCGGCTCTCCAAGCCACAAGGTGGACATCGATTATCGGGAGGCGGACCATGCTGTTCTCGAGCTGACCCCCGCACCCCTGCGATCGGATGATCGAGACTTTATCCTCCGTTACTCGTTGGCTGATGAGGAACCGGAAGTGGGGATTCTGCTGACGAAAACTGAGGACGGCGGCTACTTCCTCGTCAATCTGGAGCCACCTGCACGCCAGGCTTCGGGGGTGGCAATGCCGCGCGAATATTTGTTCTTGCTCGATGTTTCGGGTTCGATGGAAGGGTTTCCTCTCACCATCGCAAAGCAAGTAATGGGCGGACTGATCGAGGATCTGGGATCTGGCGACTCTTTCAATATCGTCGCATTTGCCGGAAGTTCCGAAGTGTTCTCCGAGAGGGTTTCTGCAAAAGTGAGTCCTTCTTCGAAACAGAGGGCCTTGGAATGGATCGATGGGCTTAGCGGCATGGGAGGGACCAACCTGCTTCCAGCCCTTAAGAGGGTCTTACAGCTGCCGCGGGATGAGGGCACTTCTCGAACGGTCGTTGTCATCACGGATGGATACGTGGTTGTGGAGCGGGAGGCGTTTGAACTCATCCGGAACTCGCTCGGGGAAGCCAATCTCTTCGCCCTTGGCATTGGTTCCTCAGTGAATCGGCATTTGATTGAGGGAATGGCCCGAGCGGGAGGCGGCGATGAGTTTGTCGCGACCAATATTCGAGAAGGAAAGGAGGTCGGTGCTCAATTGATCAAAATGGTGCGGAATCCGGTGCTGACTCAGATCTCATTGGATTGGGAAGGCTTGGAGGTAAAAGAAATGCTTCCGGAGCGGCAACCGGACCTCTTTCTGGATAAGCCGGTTCGAGTTATCGGTCGCTTCGAAGGTGAGTGGGGCGGTCGCCTGACTGTAACTGGGAAAGCGGGCTCTGACGACTTTGAGCAAACCGTCGAACTCGGTAATGGAAACCAACCTTCCGTGGGTTCGATCGGGATTCTGTGGGCGCGGGAAAAAGTTCAGGCTCTGACGGATTCACTGCTCTTCGGGGACGAAGGATCGGTCCGAAGCCAGATTGTTGAGCTGGGTCTGCGCTACCGGCTGCTTACTCGCTACACATCTTTTGTTGCGGTAGAAGAGGTCATTGCCCGGCAGGAAGAGGATCTGGCTACGGTTAAGCAACCCGTTCCGCTTCCCGCTGGAGTGAGCTCTCTCGCGGTCGGGGCCGGTATCCCCGCTTCACCCGAGCCCGAAACCGTAGGATTAGTCCTATTGGTATTGGGAGCGCTGGCGGTATTGTTCTGGAGTTCCCGCAAGAAGGATGCGCAATGAGGAGACAGATTCCCTGGGGGAGTCTCCTGTTTCTCTTAGCGTTGTTGACTCTCAGCCTGCCGTCCGCCCGCTGGTATGTTGCGCGCATGCTGGACGGTGCGGACGAGCCCTACGGGATTCTCGCCCTCGGAGTGTGGTTGTGGTTTCTTCCCTGGAAACGTTTTCGGCGGGATTTCGTCGCGAATACATTTCCAAGTGGGGTGGAGGCTCTGCTGTGGATTCTGGTGATTGCGATCATCCTCTTCGGCCCGGAGTGGCCAGCACTCCTTCGGGCGGCCCTGCTCGTTGGGATGATTTCGACGTCCGCGATTATCCGGGGTATGCCTCGGGGAGCGGTCGTTCTGGGCTTTCTCAGTCTCCCGATTCTCGCTAGCCTCGACTTCTACCTCGGCTTTCCCATGCGTTATGCATGTGGCTGGGTGGGAACTGAGGGTCTTCGGGCCGTCGGGGTCCCCGTATCCTTGAGTGGGATCCGCATGTTGGTCGAGGGGCATGAGATTGTCATCGATCGTCCCTGCAGTGGACTGAAGTATCTGTGGTTCGGTTGGTTCTTTGCCGGATGCCTCATGGCCCAATATCGATTAGCGGCCCAGCGGGTACTGGTTGGCTCCTTGTTGTCAGGCCTGATCCTTTTCCTTTCCAATGCTTTGAGGGTCACGGTTCTCTTTCTTCTCGAATGGCGCGGTTGGGGGAGCGCCAGAAGCCATGAGATTGCCGGTCTGATTCTGTTCGGGGCGGCGCTATTCGGAATCTTTCTGGCAATTCGCGGGATTGCGCGGGGAGGGGAACCGAAGTTCGAACAAGAATGGTTCTTGGGTCGGGGGACATTCGTTTCACCATTTGTTTGGATCTTCGTGTTCGGCGTGATTGGAGCGACATATGGAGCCCCTTTCCTCCAAAAGGAGGACGCGTCGAACGCCCGATTGGCTAAGGTTGAGCAGATTGCCATTCCCTCCGAGTTTGGCGGTCTCGTCTTGGACCGGGCGTTTCAAGAGGGTGGGTTGCAGGCTCAGCTCTATCACAGTCAGGAAGGAATGGTTCTGATCCGTGAGATTCGCCGGCCGACCCGCCGCTTGCATTCTGCCGAGGATTGTTTTCGCGGAGACGGATGGAAGATCGAAACGGCACCGCTCTGGAAAGACCCCTATGAAAGGAATTGGCGGCGGTTTTATGCGTCGCGCGATGGCTCCCGCCTGGAGGTGCGTCAGAGGATCGAGGGGAGCGATGGCTGGACTGGAACCGATATCTCCGAGTGGTTCTGGAATGCGACCACCGGACGAACGAAAGGGCCTTGGAAAGCGTGGGTCGTCGTTCTCGAGGCATAGGAGGAGCATTCAGGTCACGGCACGAGGAGCGGG
Source organism: Puniceicoccus vermicola (assembly GCF_014230055.1). Taxonomy (NCBI): domain Bacteria; kingdom Pseudomonadati; phylum Verrucomicrobiota; class Opitutia; order Puniceicoccales; family Puniceicoccaceae; genus Puniceicoccus; species Puniceicoccus vermicola. Next base: position 6,086 of record NZ_JACHVA010000023.1, read on the forward strand.
TAAGGTCCTTAGCTCCACATTTTGAATTCGGAACAGGGTTGATTTCTGAGAGAATTGGAGATGATCTTTATTCAGCTCTGAACTGCTCCGCCAGCGTGACGAATCTCTGAAAGTTCTGATTCATTACGTTAAAACCTTGTAAAATTCAGGGCTATTCATTCCGCTATCCCTTCTGAGCTCTTTCCATGGTTTCTCGACTTTTCACCCGGATCACGATTCTCGTCGCAATTCCAACTTTGTTTGCGATCGGGTATGTCGTGTCTGGACAAGAAAATGACCCGGCGCTTTTGATTCGTGCCCGGGAACTGCGCTTGAACGAAGTGTATTTGGAGAGTGCGCGGGTCTATCGGGCATACTTGGCGGAGTATCCGGATGATCTTGAGGCACGGCTCGAGTTTGGAGAACTACTGGTGCTACTGGATCAGCCAGTCGATGCGGCGAATCAGGTGATTCCGATCCTCAATGAGGAGCCCGACAACGCCGAGGCGCGTGAGATATTTGACCAGAGTCTGGTGAAGATCGAAGAGGATCTCGATCCCACAAATTCTGTAGGGTTGCTCCAAATCGCTCGATTGAAACGGTTTTCGGGGAACGAAGAGGAATCGCAAGAATACTACATTCGTTATCTTCAGGCGGTGCCTGAGGACTCGCTCGCTTTACATGAGCTTGCGCAGATGGTCTATGATTCCGGCGATCACGAGCGTGGCCAGGCGCTCCTCGTTGAAGCCATTCGGAAGGCACCCGACGACGAAACCCGCAAGGAACTCCTCTTGAAACAGGCGACCTGGCTTTCGTATGACGAGGAAACGCAGGACGAGGCGGTGATAGCCTTTCAGGATCTTCTGGTCGAATACCCGGATATGGCTCAGGCCTATCTGAATCTGGGAGATCTTTATCGTTACCGAGGCGATTACGAAGAGGCCGGCGAAGCCTACTTGAAGGCCATTCAATATGGAGGCGCTAGCGAAAGAGCGACCGAGGGATATTTTCAGGTTTTGCTTCAGACACGCGCGTTGCAGACGGCACGGAAAGAAAAAATAGCCGGGAACTACGAGGAGGCGGTTACCTTCTATGAGCTTCATTTCCAGGAAATGGAACTTACCCGACAAAAATTGGCACAAATCCAAGCCTTGGAAGCCCAAGGGGTCGCAACCGAGAATCAGGTGATGGCGGCTGACTTTTTCGAGCGTTTTCTGGCCGAGACTCCTGATGAAGTCACGATCCGCCTCGAGGCCGCCGATTCCTATGCTCAAATCGGAGAAACCGAGCAAGCAATGGAAGAGACTGAGCGGGCTATCGAGTTGAAGCCCGACGACCGTGAGATTCGCTTGCAGCTAGCGCGTTATCAGACCTATGACTCCGATTCCGTGGTTGAGGCGGGCGAAACCCTCGACGCGGTAGCCGAAATTTTTGGACCCGATGCCGAAGTGTCCACATTGCGAGGCGATGTTTACCGTTTCGAAGGGGATTACGTTGAAGCGAGCGCGGCCTATCGACGGGCTTTGGAGGAGAATCCCAATGATCCTGTGGCACTTCAAGGTCTTGAGGAAATTAAGAATGCCTTTTCTCCTGAGTTTTACGGAGGCCTTGGATTTATTCGCGATTGGTCCTCGGATTTTGATCACTTTTTCTTGGGGCTTGGGCTTCGGAATGTCTTTTCGGGCATTCAGCATCGAGTCGACTTGGAAGTAGACGCGCTCTACTACAATCAACCGGTTTCTACCCAGAATCCCGAGTTGTCGAACAACACGAACAGCGTTGCGGGTACGGATGTTATGGTGTCGGTGAGTGGCCCCATCGAACGCCCGTGGTCCTATCTTCTCTCGCTGGGAGCCAATTTCTACAACAAGGTGGATTGGACCCCCGTCGGTCAGTTGGCACTCGGTTACGCCGGTGATCAAGTAAATGCGGTCTTCGGATTTCGTCGGAAGGAGGCCGTAGACGACCATTACAATTTGAGTGCGCTTCTGGATGAAGTGCGCATGAACGACTTTTTCGGGCAGGTCATTTATCAGACGATTGGAGACGAAGTCTGGGAGCGTTGGCAGGTTGAGGGCTACGGGGAGACTGGATGGTTTTCCGACGATAATTATCGCTCGCGAGGCTTGTTGACCTTGATGAACCGCACCTATGAGTCGGCAGAGGATTCCTTGAAGCTTGGGGTTCGTGGCCTTTATACCAATTACAGATTTCAGTCTCTGAATTACTTTTCGCCGTCCGATTATTACGGGATTGGCCTCACTGGGAGACTTGATCACCATTTTAACGAAGATACCGATGGGGGAGTCTCCGCGTCTGCCATCTGGATCGAGCAGGTCGAAGAGTTTGATATCGCCGTAGGCGGATACCTATATCACCAGATTTCCGATTCGGCTCGTGGTAGCCTCCGGCTGGACTACGGCCAATCGACATTTCAACAGGGAGACATCCGGTCAATCAGCGGTCGCGCCGAAGTGGAGATCCTGTTCTAAAAACCATGAAGTCTTGGTTTATTCGTCTCTCCTTACTGCTGGCCATACTGCTCTTCATGGCGGTAGCTGGGCTGGCGGTGTGGCTGCTTATTGAGCGCACCGATCATACGGTCTCGAAGTGGTTGGCTACGGCCGCTTTCAGCTTCGTTATTATTTTCGTGTCCGTGTTGATCTTGCGGGTGCTGTTTTTCGCTTTTTTTGCGATGGTTCACCTCTTTGTTTATCGGCGCGGTCTGGCCTCCGATGACAAGAGTCCGCGTTGGGAGGGTCGAAACCAGCCGAAGGTTTCCATCATCGTACCAGCCTATAATGAAGAAAAGGTGATTGCCGAAGCGATCCGTTCCCATTTGCGGATGGATTATTCCTCCTTTGAAATTGTCGTGGTAGACGATGGCTCGACAGATAAAACCACGGAAATGGCCCAGCAAGTTGCCGATGAGGACGCGGCCGGCCGGGTTCAGGTGCACAAGATACCCAATGGCGGAAAAGGGAATGCCTTGAACTATGGCATCCGGGTCGCCAAATCTGAGTTTCTACTTTGTGTGGATGCCGACAGTCGTCTGGATCCCGATTCGCTGAACTATGCGGTGCGGCATATGAAAGATCCCCGCGTCGCGGCCGTTGCGGGGAACGTGAAAGTGCTGAACCGGCACAAAATTCTCACCAATCTCCAAGCCCTCGAGTACATCATCGGGCAGAATCTGATGCGGCGTATTCAGGGCCTCTTCCGTTGTGTCGGTATTGTCCCCGGGCCGTTTGGTCTCTTCCGGAGGAGTGCGATTGAGCAGGTAGGATTATACACCGACGATACCTTCGCGGAGGATTGTGACTTGAGTCTTCGTCTCCTCGCTTCGGGCTGGCGCATCGTCGACGAAATCAACTCCGTGGTCAGGACGGAGGCCCCTGAGAAGCTCAAGCCCTTTATCAAACAGCGCTACCGTTGGACACGAGGGGTTTTACAGGCGCTGCGTAAGCATAAGCATGGATTCACGGGGCGGGGTGGCATCCGACTCTGGTTTGTGCTTATCAATATGTTTTTCGACGGCGTGATTTGGCCGGTCGCTAACCTCTTGGCACACGCCTGCGTCTTTTATCTAATCCTTGAGTTCGGTCTCGTGACCTATCTGGTCTTTTGGTGGATCCACTTTACGCTCTTGGATATGGGCTTGGCTCTGGTTTGTATTGCCAGCGAGCGAGAGACCGCCCGCTTGGTCATTCACATTCTTTTCTACCGCTTGTTTTTCCTCGTGATCATGGATGTTTGTAAGCTCCTCTCGTCCTTTGAGGAGGTTTTCCAGATCAAAATGGGCTGGGGTAAACTCGAACGCACCGGTTCGGGTGGCAACACCAAGGAGGTTCCCGTATCATGATTCCTTTCGAACTACGTGATTTCATCAACATCATGTCGCTGATTATTTTCGGCGGCGTCGCAGTTTCCTGTGTCTTCGCGGTCTTCGCCTACTTTTTGGCGATCAACCGCAAGAAACGGCAGAAGAGAATCGAGGAGAAAAAGGCAGCTTAACGATGACGGCCCCTCGGCGCACATCGGATTTGATACCGTCTCAGGCGGGTTTCAAAGGCACGTTTCTGGCTGGGATTCTGATCCTGGGCTTTTGCGTATGGAACTACTGGTACCTTATCCTCGAAACGAATGATCGAGTCCCTACCGATCTAGAGGTCGTGATTCCCCAGCTCGCCGAAGTCCAGCTTTACGAGAATGAAATTCGCGTGGGGGTATACGATTCGGCGGCCACACGAATGCACTACCGCCAGATGCGCTTCGACTACGGAAGTGTGCTGAGCTCATGGAAGGATTTTCTGGAGAATATGGGGCTCGCCTATGACCCCTTTCTCAAGATCGAGAACATCAGCGATTACGATATTGTGATCTTGCCCTTCACCGCCTGCCTTAGCGATTACGAAGCACGGGTGATCAAGGAGTATGTCGGCAATGGTGGCCGATTGTTCATGACGGGAACGGTGGGATCCCGATTCGAGGATGGCGATTGGCGGGATGAGCCGGTTTTCGGAGATATTGTCGGTGCCCGTTTTGTGGGAAACGCGAATCCGAGCCCCAAAGGTCCAGCCCGCCTTTCTCTCAATCGCGATCTTCCGGTTTCCTTGCGTTGGACCCCTCGGCGAAGTCTCGTGATCCCGTCTTACAACGAGGTGCTGGTCATTCGTCCAATTGGAAGCCGAATGAATATCGTGGCCAAAGCTCCGTATTATCGGAGGGACGAGACCTATGACGAACTGGTGGCAATCTGTTACGGGCCCTATCTGAAAGGTGAAATCGTCTGGTCCGGTGTGCGAATCGCTGCGGCCCCAAGTGGCGATGAAACGGCTGAAAGAGCTTTCCGTGAGCTTTTTGTGAACATGATGGTCTGGCTTGCAGATCGACCGCGCGTAACGACTTCTACATGGCCGGAGAAAAAGAAAGGTGCGCTGGGTCTTGTCGTCGAGTTTCCAGAGAAATCACCACTGCGGCTGTTGTCTAAAATTCAGAAAACCGAGCAGCCGATTGGGGTGTTGGTGAGTCCACAACAAGCGAATCAGCTTGTTGACCTCCCGGGGGTAGATCAGCTGGATGTTGAGTGGATCCTTCATCTCGATCCTGCATTTCTGAAGTCCAATGAATTTGAAGAAATGGGGGCAAAACTGAGATCGTTAAAAGCCCGGGTGGAAAAGACCCTGAATACAACCTTGTCTGGGGTCATGGTCGACGGAATGCGGCCACGTGATATGGCTTCCATCGCTCTCGACGCAGGTTTCGTCTACCTTCTCTCGCCGCCGACTGATGGCATTGAGGAGTATCCGGAAATTTTTGCCTCGGTCCGTAGGAAGGGCCCCTTCGAAGCTCCTGAAGTCCTTTCACTGGCGCCATTCCGAGAGAAGCTCCCCGAACAAATCTCCCCGACCGACTGTTTCTTTGTCGTCTTGCCTGCAGAGGATTTTCTGGAGCTGAAAACGCCCCTAAAGTTCACGGGGCTCGATGATCAGAAGGAGCTGTGGAAAGCCTTCCCGAGGGAAATTGTCAACTGGCGCTCCGATCGGAATTCAGTGGTTATGGATGAAGAATTTCTTCCGAACGACCGTCTCCGGCTCCGGATCAGTAACGGTTCCTATACCGAATTTCACCAGTTCCCTTTCTCCATCGGATTCGGTGGTTCCATTGAAAAGGTTCTCATCTGGCCGAAGGCGGTGGGCCAACCTCCGCCCGATTTGGTTTCGAAGAAAAACGGAGATTGGCATTTCAGTATCGACCGCTTCCGGCCGGGAATGACCCTGGAGTTCATCTTTACGCCTTTGAAGGAAGGGGAGACTCCCTCGAATTTCTAATCGGGTATAGAGTTTCCGTGTTGAAGTGAGTCTGCCGGCGAAAGGGGTGCGTTTTGTTAATCGAGAGCTGGAAGCTCTCGCTACTTTGTTTGGCAGCGTTCTGGTTGTTTCCGGGCGATTGCGGGCCGAGGGGCGGTTCTCAAATGTTCCGGATCGACTTTAGTCGTTCCGCCGAGTCGGCCGAGAACGGTGTGAGATCTTAAAGAGTTTCCGCGTTGAAGTGAGTCTTTCCTCGGATGGGGTGCGTTTTGTCCGAAGCGGGCGTTTTGATAATCGAGAGCTGGAAGCTCTCGCTACTTTGTTTGGCAGCGTTCTCGTTGTTTCCGGGCGATTGCGGGCAGAGGGGCGGTTCTCAAATGTTCCGGATCGACTTTAGTCGTTCCGCCGTGTCGGCCGAGAATGGTGTGAAGCTTTATCGAGTTTTCGTGTTGAAGTGAGTCTGTCGGCGGAAGGGGTGCGAGTTGTCCGAAACGAGCGTTTTGGTAATCGAGAGCTGGAAGCTCTCGCTACTTTTTTTGACAGCGTTCTTGTTGTTTCCGGGCGATTGCGGGCAGAGGGGCGGTTCTCAAACGTTCCGGATCGACTTTAGTCGTTCCGCCGAGTCGGCCGAAAACGGTGTGAGATCTTAAAGAGTTTCCGCGTTGAAGTGAGTCTGTCGGCGGAAGGGGTGCGCGTTGTCCGAAACGAGCGTTTTGGTAATCGAGAGCTGGAAGCTCTCGCTACTTTGTTTGGCAGTGTTCTGGTTGTTTCCGGGCGATTGCGGGCCGGGGGGCGGTTCTCAAACGTTCCGGATCGACTTTAGTCGTTCCGCTGAGAACGGTGTGAGGTTTTATCGAGTTTCCGTGTTGAAGTGAGTTTGTCAAAGGATCGGGTGCGTGTTGTCCGAAGCGGGCGTTCTGGAAATCGAGAGCTGGAAGCTCTCGCTACTTTGTTTGGCAGCGTTCTGGTTGTTTCCGGGCGATTGCGGGCCGAGGGGCGGTTCTCAAGCGTTCCGGATCGACTTTAGTCGTTCCGCCGAGTCGGCCGAGAACGGTGTGAGATCTTAAAGAGTTTTCGTGTTGAAGTGAGTCTTTCCTCGGATGGGGTGCGTGTTGTCCGAAGCGGGCGTTTTGATAATCGAGAGCTGGAAGCTCTCGCTACTTTGTTTGACATCGTTCTCCCGGTACCGTGCAGCTTCAGCAAACGTTCGCTGCCTCACAGAGATCGGTTACTCGATCCCAGTCCAAGCTCCGCCTCGGGAATAGACCCGCTCTAGAAAAGGCTGAGCTGATCGCTCTCTTTCACGGGCTTCTTTTTCTTCGTCGGAACGTTACTTTGCTGCGGGGCGTTTGTCGCGGTGCTGCCTCCCTCAAGAGCTTCAAGAATTTCTTTTGCGCGGTCTATGACCGGGACAGGAATCCCTGCCAGACGGGCGACTTGGATCCCGTACGAGCGATCAGCGGCACCCGGGATGACTTGTCGCATGAAAACGATTTGGTCGTTCCACTCCTTGACCGAAACCGAGAAATTCCGGAGGCGGGGTAGGCTGTCCTCGAGCCGCGTGAGCTCATGGTAGTGAGTGGCGAAGAGGGTCCGTGGTCCGCGGGGACCTTGGCCGTGCAGGTTTTCAATCACGGCCCAGGCAATGGAAAGGCCATCGTAAGTGCTGGTGCCCCGGCCAATCTCGTCGAGAATAATAAGTGAACGCTCGCTGGAGTTGTTGAGAATATTGGCGGTCTCATTCATCTCGACCATGAAAGTCGAATGGCCGCGAGCCAGTTCATCGCTGGCACCAACGCGGGAGAAGATCCGGTCAATCCAGCCGATTCGGCAGCGGTCGGCGGGGACCCAACATCCAGTGTGCGCGAGAAAAGCGATGAGGGCAACCTGACGAATGTAGGTCGATTTCCCCGCCATGTTTGGCCCGGTGAGGACGGCGATTTGATGGCTCTCGGAGGAGAGGGCGCAGCTGTTCGGGACAAAGCTGTCGGCTCCGGCGATGCCTTCAGGAGAAGAACGTAGCGACTCTTCGATGACGGGGTGGCGTCCGTTCTCGATGTCGATCTCGAGGCTGTCGTCAATCTCCGGGCGAACGTAGCCGCGCATCCGGGAGAGGTCCGCCCAGGCAATGAGGAGGTCGGTCTCCGCCAACGCTTCGGCGGTCCGGCGCAAACCGTCGGCATCGGTGAGGACGCGGTCGACGACTCCCTGAAAGATCTCTTCTTCCCGGGCGATTGCCTTGTCCTCGGCGTTGAGGATCTCCTTTTCTTTCTCTTTGAGGTCCTCGGTGTAATAGCGCTCAGCATTGGTCATCGTCTGCTTGCGCACATACTCGTCGGGGACGAGATGGACGTTCGCTTTGGTGACCTCGATAAAGTAGCCAAAACTGCCGTTGTACTTGATGCGGAGATTCTTGATCCCCGTCTTTTCGCGCTCTTCCTGCTCGCGCTCGGCGACCCAGGTGCGGGCGTTTCGGGCGAGAGAACGGACGCGGTCGAGTACCTCGTCGTATCCATCGCGGATGACTCCGCCGTCGTTCAATTTGCCGGGGAGTTCCTCGGCCATGGTTTTCTCAAGAATCTCTTTGAGTTCAGCAAATTCGCCGATCCGGTTGGCTAGATCGGTCGCCTTCTCGTCTTCAAGGATTTGGAGTCCACTGAGAATTTCGGGGAGCTGGCGCAATGTATCGCGGATGCCGCCGATCTCTCGTGGGTTGCGAATTCGATTTTGTAGACGGCTGAGGATCCGACTGAGGTCCCGGGTTTGCCGGAGAGCGGCACGCAGGTCAGAGGCCTGGATCGTCCGATCATGAAAAATACTGATCAGAGACTGGCGCCGATGGAGTTCGGGAACGTCGCGGACCGGATTGGCAAACCAGCGTTCGAGAAGCCGTGAACCGGCAGCGGTGACGCATTGGTCGAAACAGTCGATCAGGGAGCCGGATCGTCCTCCCTTGGTGACTTCAAAGATCTCCAGGTTGCGAAGGGTCGCGGAATCGACACGGACGGTTTCATCGAGTCGACGCCAGGAAAGCCGATTTAGGTTTCCAGGGGTTCGTCGAAGCATCTCCGACGAGTAGCGGATGAGGGTCGCGGCAGAGGGCACTGCCGGATGCTCCGCATCGATCCCAAAGCCTTCGAGGGAGAGAACTCCCAAGGTTTGGCAGAGTTCTCCCGCCGGATCCCGACTTTCGGTTTCCTCACGATCCAATTGGGTCACGATCGATCGTTTCAGAAGCCATTCGACTTCCTCGGGGAGATCTTGCTGGAAAATGGCGGCAGGGACGACGATCTCGGTGGGAGAGAGTGCGTCCAGACAGCTGACGAGGTCTTCTGGGCGCTCTTCTGAGGCAATCTCGAAGATCCCCGCGGAAAGATCGACCCAAGCGGCGTGAAGGCCCTTCTTGTCCCAATTGAGGGCTGCGAGCCATGAACCGCTACGGGGATCGAGCTGGTCCTCTTCTAACACGGTTCCCGGAGTCAAAATCCGGGTCAGGGCGCGCTCGACGAGTTTTCCGGGCTTCGGTACTTCGGTTTGGTCGACGATGGCCACCTTGAGCCCGGCATCGAGGACCTTCTGGATGTAATTGTCGGCGGCGTGAAAGGGGATCCCCGCCATCTGCGTATCATGGCGCTTGGTCAGGGTGATACCGAGGACCGAGGCCCCACGTACAGCGTCTTCCCCAAACATTTCGTAGAAATCACCAAGGCGAAAGAGGAGCAGGCAGCCGGGGGGGAGTCCTTCCCGAACTTCGCGGTATTGCCGCATCATCGGCGTTTCCTTCTTGGCAGTCATGTATGGGCTGTGTCTATTTCGTTAGCTGTTCTATGGCGATAAACCACCAGAGTTCCACTTCCCGCCCAAATCGCAAAGGGAAAATTCATACCCGAATCCTTTCTGAAGGAAATGGTTCGGAGAATCCTCCGCTGATCATCCTGCCCGGCCTTCTCGGTTCGTCGAGAAACTGGCTGACCGCGGGCCGATCCCTCGGGGAGGAGAGAAGGGTCTACGCCCTCGATCTGCCCGACCATGGGGAGTCGGAGTGGACGGAGGAGCCTTCCTTCGACGAGATGTCCGTCCGAATACTGGAGTGGGCAGAAGAGCAGGGCATTGAAGAAGCCGACTGGCTCGGGCACAGTCTCGGGGGCAAGGTCTCGATGCGAATCGCCTCGGATCGCCCATCGATCGTCCGAAAACTGGTCCTTGCCGATATTTTTCCGAGGGTTTACCCGCCGCATCATGCGAAGGACTTTGCGGCAATGGCCTCGCTCGATCTGGAGTCGCTCTCCGACCGAAAAGCTGCCGACTCCGCGATGGCCGAAGAAGTTCCGGACTGGGCGCTTCGTCAATTTTTGCTGACCAACCTTACTCGATCCGAACAGGGTGGATTCGCCTGGCAGGTCAACCTTGAGGGGTTGCATCGCAACCTGCCTCAGTTGGCAGGGATGCCTTTTGGAGACGGTGACCTTCCCATTGTCGTTCCCACCTTGCTCGTATATGGGGGCAAATCTAATTTTGTACGAGCCGAAGATCTCGAAGATGCGGAAGATTTCTTTGAGGATCTCCGGGCGCGGCGTCTCCCCGAATCCGGACACAACATCCATGTCGAAGCAAAAGAGGACTTTGTCCGGACGGTGAAGGATTTTCTCAAAGGATAGTGTTCCGCGGGCGGTGAGTGACCCGAATCGCTTTGTCCTCGGAGGAACAAGAGCTGGTATTATCCCGCGAAGCTGCCGAACGAAGCATGGAAGCTCTCTCTACTTTGGGGAGACCGTAGGAATGAAAGAACGCGACGGTTCCCCCCCGCGCCGGGCCGTCTACTCTGGCCATAAAAAAGGCCGGACTCACGCGAGGTGAATCCGGCCTGGAAAGTGAATCTCTCCGAATTTACTTGGTGAGTTTGCTCAGGCTCGAGAAGCCGCCGGAGAGGCCTTTGATGGCCGAACCGATTTGGTCTTTGTAAGAGCCCCAGTCGCCGGAAGTAATGCTGCTGGCCTTGTCGATGATGTTGTCGAGGCCGCCGAGCTGATCGGAGAGGCCGGAAATTTGCTTGATGAGAGCCTTTCCGGTATCGCCGGTAACCATCGGAGAAATCTGCTTGAGCATGCCGATGTTCTTCGAAGCCGTAGAGGCGAGACTCTTCACTTGCTTGATGAGAGCGTCCTTGTCGGAGAAGTCGAGACCCTTGACGGATTTCCAAGTGCTGTTGAGCGTGTCCGAGAACCCGGAAATTTTCGAAATTTGGCTCATCGCGTCGTCCATGGAAACGTCGCCTCCGATGAGGCTCTTACCCTTTTCGGTAATCGAGGACAAGAGCCCCCCCGACTTTTCTTCTTTCGCCGAAGCGGCAGAATCGTCAGAGCCCTTTTCCTCGGTGCAGCCTAGGAATGCGAGGCTGGTGAGCAGGAATGAGAAGAGAATTGTGAATGTTTTCATGAGAGCCAGAACATTGAGAAGGGTGCTCTGGATTGGAAAGCAATTTTTGTTAATTTTTCGTATGAAAAATCGTCGTTTTCATTGCCCTTTCGGGCAGGTTTTGGAGATTTGCGAGCCAATCAGACCGACGGAAGACCGGAAAGAGCCATGGCGATTTCACTCTCCGTGTAGTCGTAATCGACGAGTTTATCTCCGAAGTAATTGATGTAGGCCTGCATGTCGAAGTGTCCGTGCCCCGAAAGGTTGAACAAAATGGTTTCTTCTTTGCCTTCCTCTTTACAACGGAGGGCTTCCTGGATGGCTCCGGCTACCGCATGGGTCGTTTCCGGTGCCGGGACGATGCCCTCGGCTTTGGCGAAGGTGATGGCTGAGGAGAAGCACTCGAGTTGCTGAACATTGCGCGCTTCGCAAAGTCCAAGTTCCAGCACCTTCGAGACCATCGGAGCCATCCCGTGGTAGCGAAGGCCCCCAGCGTGGATACCGGGAGGGACAAAGCGACTGCCGAGAGTATGCATCTTCACCAGCGGCGTAAGTTTGGCGGTATCTCCGTAGTCGTAGGCAAATTTCCCTTTGGTCAGGGTGGGGCAGGCCGCCGGTTCAACCGCTACAAGACGAACGTCCCGACCGCCGCGAAGCTTTCGACCGAGATAAGGGAAGACCAGACCGCCCCAATTGGACCCGCCTCCGGTGCAGCCGACAATGACATCGGGCTCCGCTCCGGCCATTTCCATTTGTTCAATCGCTTCCAGGCCGATGATGGTTTGGTGGAGGAGAACGTGGTTCAGAACGCTGCCGAGGGCATAGCACGTGTCATCCCGCTGGGCGGCTTGCTCGACGGCTTCGGCGATCGCCATCCCGAGGGAGCCTGTGCTGTCGGGATCTTCGGCGAGGATGGCACGGCCCGCCTCCGTTTCGGAGGAGGGGCTCGGAACGACTGTTGCGTCAAAGGTCTCCATCAGAGCGGCTCGATAGGGCTTTTGCTCGAAGGAGCAGCGGACCATGAAGACCTTACATTCAAGACCAAACTGGGCACAGGCAAAGGCCAGCGATGAGCCCCATTGACCGGCTCCAGTTTCGGTGGTGATTCGTTTGGTTCCGGAGATGGCGTTGTAGTAGGCTTGGGCAACGGCGCTGTTCGGCTTGTGCGAACCAGTCGGGCTGACTCCCTCATACTTGTAAAAAATCTTTGCCGGGGTGCCCAGGGCCTTCTCCAGTCGACGGGCGCGAAAGAGGGGACTCGGCCTCCAGAGTCGAAGGATGTCGCGGACGGGTTCAGGGATCTCGATTTCCCTCTCGGTCGACATTTCCTGCTCGATGATCGGCATCGGGAAAATGGCACTGAGCTCGTCAGGACCGATCGGCGCACCCGTGCCGGGGTGGAGCGGCGGATCCAGCGGACTCGGTAAGTCTGCGGCGAGATTGTACCAGTGCGTCGGAAGTTTATCTTCTGGGAGGAGGTATTTGAGCTGCTTACTCATGGTTTCTGAATATCAGCTGTTCTAATGTATTGTCGCCTCAGTGAAAAGCTTCGAGTTGGGAATCATTCAAATTGGGAAGCTGAAAAGGGTCGGAACTAGGCCTGCATTTGCAGGTTCGACAAAATAGAGAAAGAGTGGGCGAATCGTGGATAAACCTTGATCGGGTCGTTGCAGTCGGAAGCCGAGGCTTCACGAGGCTCAAGGTTCTCAGGTGAAGTGATCCCGATCCGGAAGTCCATTTTTGCGACACGATTGAGACCTCGGATATTTGCAAAGACGATCCCTTGCGGAGTCTGCTTCGCGGGAATCTCGGATTGACTCGTTAGCACCGAGTTCAAAGTCTTCGCTGCTCATGGAAACGGAGAAGACGGTCCCGAGAAAAGTAAGAGTTACTTGCTTTCTCTTTTTGCTGCTGGCGCTGGCCTGCAACATTACCGTTCTGTTCATTCCTTTCATCACTTTCCGGAAATTTGTAAAACCGGAAGTGTATACGCTTTTCCACACGGTGGAGATGTTGTGGAATGAGAGGATCTATGCCTTGGCGGTTTTAGTCGTCGGATTCTCCGTCTTATTTCCCTTTTTCAAGCTCTTCGTTCTTTTTCTCGTGGTGTTGTTGAAGAAGCCGGGACCGCGAGTTTTGGCCCTTCTGAACCGAGTCGAGATGTTGGCGAAGTGGTCGATGTTGGACGTTTTTCTCGTCAGTCTGGTGCTCACCCTGACCTCAGGCCAAGTCTTGGTCAGTGCATCGCCCAAGGGCGGGGTCACCTTGTTCATGGCGGCAATTGTCATCAGTATGGCTGTGGGTCAGGTTCTCGCGGGTCATCTTCTCGATCATACGGGCCGAGCGAAGCACTTCCGACTCCTGAAGTTCGATTTCAAATCAGGAATTCGGAAACTTCTCGTTGTTGTTGCGGGATTGATGCTTTTCGGGGCGCTGAGTTTTCCGTTTCTGAAGATTGAGGCCTGGTTTCTGGTCGATAGTGACTTCAGCGTCGTGACCGTGATTCCGGCGCTCTGGAAGCAGGATTCGTACTCGGCCGCATTGGGCGTGGGCTTATTCCTGGTCCTCTTCCCGGTTGCTCGCTGGATCGGTCTGGTCCGCCGCACATGGAGTGGCGCCAATGGTGGCGATCCCCGGGAGCATCAACGCGTTTTCGAGTTGGCTCGCTACTGGAGTATGCTTGATGTCTTTGCGTTGGCTCTTGGCATTTTTCTGGTAGAGGGAAGCCGTTTCGTCCCAGCTGACGCCCAATTGGGGCTATACCTCTTGGTGATCGTCGTTTTCGGGAACGTCTTGATCGAGCGAATACTCGAGGCAAATCCGCACGAGAGTACCAAAGCTCACGAATAAGACCGGTGCTCCGGTGACCCGTCCTGTTGTTAACGGACTGGAGGATACTTTCGCAGTTTGCGCTGAAGGGTTCGCCGTTCGATCCCCAGCCGCCGGGCGGCTTCGCTGACATTGTTCTCACAGTCCACGAGCACCCGCTGGATGTGCTCCCACTCGACGCGCTCCAGACTCGGGACAGAAAGATCGGGTGTAGGAGTAGAGACCTTCGGACTCTCGGGCGGAGAGGTTAGGATTTTTTCGATTTCCTCGGCATCGGTCGGCTTCATGAGGTAATCGACTGCGCCTTGGCGGAGAGCTTCCTTGGCGGTGCTGACACTCCCGTATCCGGTGAGAATGAGTACGTCCATAGCGGGATCGAGGTCACGAAGGGCTCCGATGAGGGCTAAACCGCTACCATTCGGCATGCAGAGGTCGACTACGGCTGCGTCGAAGGATTCCTTCTCGCAGAGGGCGAGCGCCTCATCGTTCCCGCTCGCCGTGGAAACTTGGTATCCGCGTCGGCGAAAGGAGATCGCCAGGCGCTCGCGGAATCGTTCGTCGTCGTCGACGATCAAAAGGTGCTGGATCTTTTCGTCAGTCATTGGATTTCGCATGGGCACTCGCCGGGAAGAACATCCTTGCCGAGGTCCCTTTTCCAGGAACGGAGTCAAAGCCAAGGCTGCCTCCGTATTTTTCGCAGAAAGTTCGCGTCAGGAAGAGGCCGAGACCCATCCCCGTGCCGGGCGCCTTTGTCGTGAAAAAAGGGGTGCCCAACTGGCGGACCTGCTCTTCGGGGATTCCTTCACCCTGATCGCTCACGGTAAGTGTAGACCCGCGGGCTGCACTGTGGCGCCAGGCGATCTCCACCTCCTGATCTGGATGTGAGGCTTCAAAGGCATTCTTGACCAGAACCGATAGGGCCGAAAAGAACCCGTGTGGAGGGAGCCACAGGCCGGGAAGATCCTTTTCGCACTTCCAGATGATTCGGTCGGCGTAGGCCTTTTGGAGAAAAAGGGGAAGCTCGGCTCGTAGGAGAGCGGGGCGGATCAGTTCACACGGTTCCTCTCCGGTTTCCCCGGTGCGCTCACCGAGTTTCAGGAGCACCTCCCGGCATCGGTCCACCTCTTCGCGGATGAGACGGGCGTCGGCTTTGCACTGTTGATTGCGGTCTCCTTCACAAGTCTGTTGGGCAAGGTCGCGGCTAACGATGGCGATGGTTCCCAGCGGGGTGGCCATCTCGTGAGCAATGCTGGCAGCGAGATTGGCGAGACCGGACATTCGTTGGGCTTCCTGAATCTTTTGGCTCATTTGCTCCAAAACCTCTTTCCGCCTTCGGTGGTCGCGGCTGACTGAGCTGACAAAGAAGACGATTCCAGAGGCGGTGACGAAGAGAGCGATGACCATCCCCTGGAGGTGGTTCGACATCATCCCGTGAGCGCCATGGTTCATGGCCTCATGAACGAGTTCGTGCCGCGAGGTGAAGAGAAGGGAAAAGGCCAGGGTGCTTGCTGCGACCATTATCCATCCGCCAAAGCTCGGGAGCAGAAAAATGGCAACCGTCACGAAAAGGAGGTAGAAAATGGTAAAAGGATTGTGGGCGCCTCCGGTAAAATAGAGGAGGGTCGTGAAGACGATCAGGTCCAGAACGAGAAGTGACATCAGGGTCCACTGAGGATGCCGGTCACAAACATCCTTGAGAGAATAAAGAGCCAGATTCCCGAGGAGCACAAAAATGAGCAATGCGATCAGCAGCGGCCATGGCAGCGCAAATCCGAAGCCGAACTGCGCGGCGAGGGTAATGATCGCTGCCACGACCACGGCAAACCAACGCAGCCGCTTGTACCGGAAAAGGCCGGGTTCGCGGCGATTTTCTTCAAGGAGAGCGTTGGTGTTCATCCCTTCCAGAATGCAAAACGAGGGGAAAGAGCCAATCCAAAGAAAATCGATGCCGCCGCGTCAATTTGCCGCAGGTCGGGGGAAGGGGATAATCGGAAAGTGGGAAGGGGAGGGTTAATGGGGGCCGAAACCGTACCGTGCACCTTTCGCAAATGGCGCTGGCTCTCTGCTTTTTCGCAATCAGAGAAACCGCATGCTCTTGGCGTCAACTGGGCGCGGAGAGGTCGCGGAAGTTCGAGCTAGGGATTTCCGATCCTGAAATCGAGAGCTGGAAGCTCTCGCTACTTTGGTTTGGTCGGTATTTTTATATTTTTGGGGCTATCGCGCGACGGGGACGGTGCTTCGCAATCAGAGAAACCGCATGCTCTTGGCGTCAACTCGGCGCGGAGAGGTCGCGGAGTTCTAGCTAGGGATTTCCGATTCGAAAATCGAGAGCTGGAAGCTCTCGCTACTTTGGGTTGGGCGATATTTATATATTTTCTGGGCTATCGCGCGACGGGGCGGCGCGAAAACGTTCCGGATCTACTGGAGTCGTCCCGCTGAAACGGCGGGAGATGCTACGAACGATTGCGAGGTTTTGCGTAGAGATACTTTGGCGGAGGAATCGAATCTTCGGCGAATCCAAACCGCGCGGATGAAGTCAGAAGGGAGGGTGATGATTGAGGATGGGGATTCCCGCTCCGGTTCCCGATGCGTCAATTTGCCACATTCCCGGATCCATTCGCTCGTGGTAACTTTTTGGTGACAATGAAAATTCTTCCGTTACTCTTCGTTTCCTTCTCGGCAGCTTCGGCCCATGCGGCCCTGATTACTTCGGTGCCGGGTCCCGACTTTCAAGGAGGCATGCTCATGCCGATGGTCTCGATCCAAGCCTCGACCGGAGATGGGGCCAATCCGACCTCTGGTTCGATTGAGATCGATTTTAGTCCGGCAGAAACTCCTGTATTGAAGCCATTGAGCCAGTGGAGCCCGGGAGACTGGTTCGGAGAAAGCGCGGCTTGGCGGGAAGACTTGAGCCCGACGGAAGGATCGGTTCCAGGAATGCCGACTGCCAATGCTGGGAACGGGGACCTTTTCAATAACCGTTATGGTTTTATGTACATGGGCAATGGCAGTGAGATGATGGCATACGTTCCGGAGGGGAACTCGCTGGCGATTCGTCTCGTCGATATTAGTTCCGATAGTCTTTCCGCTTTCAATTACGGGAACGCCGACAACCGCTGGGACCCTGTCTTCGAAGATGTTGGCGATCAGGTTCTGTGGAGTGCCCAAATGTGGCACAACTATTTTACCCTTCCAGCCGATGCGGAACCCGGGACCTACACCGCACAGTTTGAGATCTTTATGGCCAGCACGGAGTTCACTGGAGACACCGGCTTTGCTCAGTATGATGCTGCCGCGGAATCGGCGGTAAAAAACGAAAATTTCACTTCTGCTTTCCTAACTTACGAATTCACGGTGGTCCCTGAACCGGCTCATTTTGCGGTTGGGATGGGGCTTCTGGCGCTGGGGGCAGTTGCTTTCGGGCGAGGTCGTAGTCGCCGTGGAGGACAATCCTGAAACCACCTCCAGTATGGGCGTCTCAATCGTGACTAGACTGATGCTGCCACTTCGGAGACCATCAGCGGGCCAAATCACTCCCCTTAAGAAGGCTAAGCCACTGATCGGGTTTACGCTGATAGAGCTATTGGTCTGCATCGCCGTCTTGGGGATTCTGGTGGCGTTGGTCTTTCCGGCGATCAGCAAGGCGCGTTCGGGTGCGGATCAGACTGCAGATGCCGCGAAAATGCGAAATATCGGTCAGGCCGTTATTCTCTTTTCCCAAGATCATAACGGAGTGTTTCCGCGCAGCTGGCACAGCTCCGGTGCCAATCGGGAGCCGGGTTGGGCTCAATCAATTGCTCCTTACATGGGAGCCAGCTCTTCCGAAATCTCGGGTGAATGGGCCCGGACCTTTAACCGCTATTTTCGAGCTCCCGACGACGATAACATTGACCCCTATCTTTACAGTTATGGTTTCAATGTTAATTTCGAACTCGATCCCAATGGAGACGATTACACCGGGAGTCCACAAACTTGGCGCAAGGTGTCTCAAGTTCCGGATCCCGGTCATACCATTCTCGTCGCCAGGATTCAGCCGATCCAGTTCGCCGACCATTTTATGTGTCACCTCTGGTCGAGTATTTCTGCTGCAGAGAATATAGTGAACTACGATGTGCATAAAGGGCAGGCCAACTACTTATTTGTCGATGGGCATGTGGAAACATTGGCTCTCGCTGAAACCTTCAATCCGAGTCAGAAGATCAACCGGTGGAATCCTTCCCTGTCCCGATAGCGGATTGGTTACTGGTCAATCGGAATCAGAAGTGGGGCAACACCAGTTCCGGATCGACTTTAGTCGTTCCGCAGAAGCGGCTACGTGGGTGTGAGGGAAGGAAAGGAAAGGTTCGAATGAGGCCGTGGGGTGCCTGAACGATGTTAGTTTATGAAGAATCCGAGCCGCACGACTAAAGTCATACGCGAACGTTCAGAGGGGGGCGGTTTCGTATGGAGGCTCTCTGAATCGATCGTTTTGCGCAAAAGATTGTAAATGACTAGAGCCAGATAGGCTGTGCCGCTGCGTCAATTTGCCGCACCTCCTTTGGAGATACACTGTGTTAAGGTCTTGTCGATGAAACTAACAACCCTTTCAGGATCTCTTTCTTGTTCCATTATGGCCCTGCTCAGTTCCGCACTGGTCTTGGCCGATGAGGCCACTCAATCAAATACGGATGATTGGACCTCCGATCGTCCCGATGGGCATGCACCGATCGGCGTCATGTCGGATCATATGCACCATAAAGGGGAGTGGATGCTTTCCTACCGCTTTATGTATATGGACATGGACGGGATGAGGAACGGGACGGATAACCTCAGTTCGCAAGATGTCTTTGCCGAAGGCTATATGGTTTCTCCGAAAAAGATGACGATGGAGATGCACATGCTCGGCGCGATGTATGCTCCCAGTGACGACATTACCCTCGTGGCCATGGTGCCGTTTTCCCGGAAAGACATGGACCTGGAAACGAAGATGGGAATGGATTTCAGCACCGAATCTTCGGGTCTGAACGATATTTCGATCGGGGGACTGTATCGTTTGGCGAGCTGGGACCAACAGACGATCCATGCAGGACTTAGCCTGAGCCTTCCCACCGGATCGACCGACGAACGGGACGATACTCCGATGGGCTCCAACCAAGTGCTGCCGTATCCGATGCAAATGGGTTCCGGCACGTATGATTTGCTTCCGACCGTGACTTACTTGGGGCAAACCGAATGTTGGTCCTGGGGTGCGCAACTCGGGGGCGCTCTTCGGATGGGGCGCAATGATGAAGGGTATTCCCTGGGCAACCGAGGCAACGCCACCAGCTGGATCGCCCGCGAATGGGCCGACTGGGTTAGCTCTTCGTTCCGTATTGATGGATCGATCTGGGGCAATATCGATGGGGCCAACGACGACCTTAACCCGATGATGATTCCGACCGCTGACCCGAAAAATCAGGGTGGTAAGCGTGTCGATCTCGCCCTCGGATTTAACTTTTACAAGCCCGACGGACGCTTGGCCGGAAATCGGCTCGGGATCGAAGTAGGCGCCCCGGTTTATCAGGATCTCGACGGTCCGCAAATGAAGACCGATTGGACGGTTACTGCCGGTTGGCAATACGCTTGGTAAATCACTTCCTCTGTAAATTTGATGAAGCCCGCATGACGAGACGTCATGCGGGCTTTTTTACGAGAGTGCTTCGGGGTGCAGGAGTAATGGCAAAGGAGTGAGAGCTTCCAGCTCTCTTCCGTCAGCCGGGAAAACGGAGAGAGAATCTCCTCCCGTCGGTTGAAATGTATCGTCGCAAAAGTTCGGTGAGTCAGTGTGGAAGCGTTGCTTCAGCGCCCCCATTGCGTGTTTTCGGGTCCGCACCCCAAAAAACTCCCGGAATCCCAGGACCGCGCAGCTAAAGCTGAGCGGCTACTTCTTGTAGGGGAGTAGCTTTAGCTGCCCCCATCGCGTCGGTTCCGGAACGGCACCCCGGAAAACCTCCCGCAACCCAAAGACCGCACAGCTCCAGCATCTTTTGCGGCCTCTCATTAATCCGTCTCTTATCCTCGGCCCCTGTGCTTTCGAGGGAAACAGCGTTCCCAGTCGGCGCGATTGAACCGGGTGAAGGTCGTTTTGGGGAGGGCTTCGACGAAGGCGCGTCCATATTCCTTGCGGAGTACGCGGGAGTCGAGAATGACGAGGCGACCGCGGTCGTCAACTTTGCGGATGAGGCGTCCTAACCCCTGACGAAACCGGAGGACGGCTTCGGGAAGGGATATTTCGAGGAAGGGGTGGCCGCCACGGTCGCGAACGTATTCCTCGCGGGCCTGAAACACTGGATGGCTCGGATTCTCGAAAGGAAGCTTCGTCATAATGACCTGCGAGAGAGCAGGGCCGGGGACATCGATTCCGGTCCAGAAGGTCTCGGTGCCGAAAAGGACGCCGTTGCCCGCCTCGCGGAACTGGTCGAGAAGTTGGGAGCGAGTGCCGCCGGGGACTTGCTCGAAGAGAGGGCGCCCATGCGTGGCGAGACTCTCGCGGCAGATGCGAACGACGGCCGCGAGATCGCGGTAACTGGTGAAGAGGATTAGGCTGCCTCCCTCGATGGCGGTGGCCGCGCGGACGATACAGTCACTCCAATATTGGATGGTCGAGGGACTGGTTTGTCCGCCCGAGGCCGGGCAGTCAGTGGTAATCAGGATTTCGCAGTGACGTTCGTAGTCGAAAGGGGAGGTCACGGCGCCGTGAGGCTGGCCGTCGGCCCCGATTCGGGCAAGAAAGGGGTCCATGCCTCCCGAGGTTGCAAGCGTGGCACTGGTGAGCGCAACCGAGGTGTTGCGGCGAAAGAGGATTTGACGGAGAACGGGTGCGAGGTCGATGGGAGCGCTGCGGAGGCTGATGATTTGGCGGGTTTTCCCGGTGCGTTCAACCCAGGGCACGTGGCCGTCAAAGTCGAGGGCGAGGAAGCGACCGAGGACCGTGCGGTAGCTATCGATCCGAAGTTGCTGGTCGCGAATCTCATCGGCCCGGGTCTCATCCTGCTCCTTGTAAGCGAGTGCCTTGAGCCGCTTGGTCAGTTCGAGAAGGGGCTCTTGGAATACGGGTTCTGTCCACTCCCCCTCGGCGAGGCGGACTTGGTCCTTTTTGCCCAAAAGAGTGTGGGACGTCTGCTCGAAGAATTCACTGCAGGCGGCGAGGGCTTCGGCGACGAGTCGGCGGTCACCGGGGTTACCGATCTTTTTCAAAAAGCCCTTCTTCGTCTTTGGGTTGTAGAGAATG
The DNA here is from genome assembly GCF_014230055.1 of Puniceicoccus vermicola. Lineage (NCBI taxonomy): Bacteria > Pseudomonadati > Verrucomicrobiota > Opitutia > Puniceicoccales > Puniceicoccaceae > Puniceicoccus > Puniceicoccus vermicola. The sequence continues at coordinate 27,368 of NZ_JACHVA010000023.1, forward strand.
CGGAGGGCCCTCTCGACGGCATAACTCGAAACCGCCGCTCCGAGGTGGTTGGTGGCGATAATCGGAAGGGTGTGAGCCTCATCGACGACGACAAAGTCATTCGGGTAGAGGATGCCTGGCGTATCGCCACCGGGGCTCATGCCAGCCGCTATCAGGGAGAAGAGCAGGCTGTGGTTGAGAATGATTAGGTGAGCTTTCTGCACCTTCTGTCGGGCGGAGTGGAAAAAACAATTCTCGGCCGGGCAATTCTTGCGGTTGCAAGTGCTCGCATCGGCGTTGACCGCATCCCAGATGTCCGGGGGAATGGGGAAGTCCGTTTCCTGGCGAAGGCCAGTCTTCGTGTGGGTGGCCCATTCCGAAAGAGAATCGAGGGCCTGCTGATTCCCCTGATTGAAGAGGTCCGCACGCTCTTCGGCGGCCCGTACCAGCCGTTTCATGCAGACGTAATTGCCACGTCCGACTAAAAAGGCGGATTCAAATCCCGCATAGCGGTGGAGTTCGGGAACGGATTTGAAGAGGACCCGGCACTGCTCGATATCCTTCTCGCGAATCTGCTCCTGCAGGGAGATGGTGTGGGTCGAGACCAGAAAAGGGCGTTTGGAATCGACGGCGTAGATGATGCCCGGAACCAAATAAGCTAAACTTTTGCCGACGCCCGTTCCGGCCTCAAAGATGATCGGGGCATCCATGGCGAAGGATTGGGCCACTCGAATTGCCATTTCTTCCTGCTGTGGACGATGTTCGAGGCCGAGTTTTACTTGTAGCCATCCGCCCTCGCCGAAGATTTTTTCCGTCAGCGCGACCATCCCGAAGCCGTTACGGGCGGGTGACTCGGAATCGTCGAGGATGCGGATCATTCGGACTATCAAGAACACCGCTGGGAGGTTCTTCAATTGGAAAGATTGACTGGGGACTTCGGCGATGCGGTCTTTGTCACGAGGAAGCTTTCGGGAAAGAAGCCGATGGGGTCCGTTGCTCGCCCACTGGTTCCCCAAGAAGGCAGACCATTTACGATTCTCTTTCCCCTTGCCATTTTTTGGGGGCTCCATGAATAGTTCCGACTATGCCCAGCGAGGACTCTTCCGGATCAACTCTTTCACGTACACCCCTCTGCGAACTGCACAAGGCCGCAGGGGCGAGGATGGTCGATTTCGCTGGCTGGGAGATGCCGGTGTCCTATAGCGGAATTCTCGAGGAGCACCGGGCGGTGCGGGAGAACGTGGGATTATTCGATGTCTCTCACATGGGTGAATTCGTTGTCCATGGCCCGCAAGCCGCAGAGTTTCTTGACCATCTGGTGACCAATCGCATTGCCGGATGCCCTCCCGGAAAGGCCATTTACAGTCCCATGTGCGATGAGAAGGGCGGGGTGGTCGATGACCTGATTGCCTACCGGAAAGCCGATGGTTCCTTTCTCGTTGTCGTCAACGCTTCGAATCGGGAGAAGGACTTTCAGTGGATGAAGGGACGCGTCGGGCTTTTCGATGTGGAGCTGCGTGACGATTCGGACGATTGGGCCCTTCTCGCCGTCCAGGGGCCGAAAGCCGAAGAGTATCTCTCGGGTCTAGGCTTTATTGGTCTAGGCGTTTTGAAGCGGTTTCACCTTGTCGGAATGGAGTGGCAGGGGTTGTCGCTGCTGGTGAGTCGCACAGGCTACACTGGCGAGGATGGTTTCGAAATTTTTGTTCCCGCGACTCAGGCCGTGGAGCTGGCTGAAGCCCTCTCGGCGGGAAAAGATCTGCCTTGGATTGGTCTCGGGGCTCGCGACAGCTTGCGTCTCGAAGCGGGTCTGCCGCTCTATGGTCACGAGATGAGCGAATCGATTTCCCCGGTTCAGGCCGGATTTGGCTGGGCCGTGAAGACGGACAAGGAGTCCTTTGTTGGACGTGATCCCCTCCGTTTTGAAAAAGAGATGGGGCCTGAGAAAAAGGTCCGCTTCTTCCTCGTTGATGACAAGCGAATCGCCCGGGAGGGGATGCCGATTGTGGCGGACGGACAGGAGATCGGAGTGGTCCTTTCCGGATCGAAAAGTCCCGTCCTGAACCAGCCGATTGGGTCGGCTTTGATCGATGCTTCTTTCGCTGGCGAGGAGGCGGCTGTCGAGTCGCGCGGAAAACAGTTGCCGATTCGTTTTGCCAAGGCACCCCTGCACCGGTAATTCCAAATTAATAAGATTATGAGCGAGATTCCCAAGGAACTGAAGTATACGAAAGAGCACGAGTGGGTCCGGATTGAGGACGGTTTTGCGATCGTCGGCATCACCGACCACGCGCAGGAAGCGCTTGGGGACATCACATTCGTCGAGCTCCCGGACGAAGGGGCCGAATACGAGGCGGGAGATACTTTCGGGGTCGTTGAATCCGTGAAGGCCGCCTCCGATATCTACTTGCCCATGAAGGGGACGGTTGAAGGGGTAAACTCCGATCTCGAAGACGCTCCTGAAACCGTCAATTCCGACCCTTACGGTGAAGGTTGGCTGATCAAGGTAAAGGTGGAGGACACCGCGGAGTTGGAAGCCCTGTTGGATGCCGATGCCTACGCCGAACTTTGCGAAAACGAGTAAGGCTTTCGGGCGGTTCGCCGCGCTTTTTCTGATTCTTTCGGTCTGGCTCCCGCTGCTGGGTGAGGCAGCCGAAGAGATTGCCGATGGGGTGTGGGTCGCATCGCCCCCGGGTTGGGCGGAGTCGAAGGAGGATTTTACTCCGGGCGATAGTCCTCCCTACGCCGAAGGAGGGATTTTTTATCACCGCACGGCCGATCACTTCCGGCCGGATGAGGATTCGATCTTTTCCCGGGTGGTCTACGAATTTCAATCGAAGGCCGGACTCGAGGACAACGCGACCCTCAGCTGGAATGTGGATCCGGAGTTTGAGGAAATTCGTCTACACTGGATCCGGGTCTATCGGGAGGGACGGTGGATTGACCTTCTCCCAGAGATCGACCTTGAGGTGGTTGACGCCCGAACGGATGTGCGCACCTGGTATTACGATAATTCGAAAGATGTCCGGGTCATTCTCGAAGGAGTCCAGGTTGGGGATATTCTCGATTATGGGTTTACGCGAACCGGATCCAATCCGATCGTGAAGGACCATTTCTCCGATTCGGCTTCGCTCGGGTTTTCCGTCCCGGTCGGGTCAATCGACATCCGCCTCGATTGGCCGAAGGATCGTGGGGAACTGCAGTATCGCACGTATCCGACCCGAATTCCGCCTGAGATTTACGAGAACGACGGATATGAGGTCTATCAATGGAGTATCGAGGACTCTGAGGCGGTAATTTTGGATTCCCGTCTGCCCCAGGGCTACGAGGTTCTCCCTTGGGTGCAATTTTCGGATTGGCCGGGATGGGGCGCGGTTGCGCAATGGGCCGTCGACCTCTATCCGCTCGATCAGGAGTTGCCGCCACTACTGGTCAAGGAGGCGGGCAAAATTGAGAAAGCCGGAGGGACTCCGTTGATGAAGGCAACGAAGGCACTTCAGTTCATTCAGGATGTCATCCGGTACGTTTCGATCCCCGTGGGACCGCATTCCTATCAACCCTATCCACCGGAGACGATTGCAGCGCGGCGGTACGGTGATTGTAAGGATAAAAGCCTTCTCCTCGTTCTTCTCCTGCGGAAGCTGGGCATCGATGCGGATCTCGTCCTCGTGAGCACCGATGATCGTCAACTCCTGCGTCGCCGTCTGCCCACCCAAGCCGCTTTTGACCATGTGCTTGTCCAAGCAATTATCGAGGGTGAGACGATTTGGATGGACCCGACGGACAGCCACGAGGGCGGGGTGCTGCCGATGCGGTATTTTTCGGATTTTGGGTATGGTCTGGTTATTTCCCCCGATACGACCGATCTCGCAGCCAAAGTGGGCCCGCAAGGGAGAGACGGGGCTCTGGCCTCGACGACCGAATCGTTCTATTTCGAGGATTTTGCGAAACCGGTGAAGCTCGTTGTCGATTCGATCTACGAAGGGCGCAACGCGGATAACCTGCGCTGGGATCTCGCCACGGACGGGCTCGATTCGTTCGCTCGGGCCTATACCAACTACTACGCCAGTCTCTATGACGTCATCCCGGAAGCCCAGCCTCTGGCGGTGGAGGATGAGCGGGAAATGAATCAGGTGCGAATCGTTGAAGAATATGGGTTGCCAACTCTTTTCCCATCCGAAGAAGACAGCGAAACGACCGTCTGCAATTTTTCGGCCCAGATCATTGCCGACCAGATTCCGGAACCATCGGAGAAGATTCGTTCAGGACCCTTTGCCTTGCCGAGGCCTCTTCATCAGATTCAGACGATTGAGATTCATCTTCCGGATGATTCCGATTTCGGGGCAGAGGATTTTTCGATGGAGAACCAGTGGTTCCGTTACGATTTCTCCGTGAGCCAGAACGAGAGGGTCCTGCGGATCCATCATGATTTCGAAATCCTCTCCGATTTCGTTCTCCTGGAGGATATCGATGCCTACCAGAAGAAAGTCGATGAGATGAAGGACTACCTGGATTACTATATTGAGGTCAATCTGGGTGACTCCTGGCCAGAGAAGCCTCCCGGCTTCCTGAAATCGCTGGGCATCGCCTTTTCGCAACCCGCCTCCGAATCTGAGGCGAGTGATGATTCTTCGGAGGGAACGGGTCAGGCAGTCGGCCCGGATTCAGGAGCCAGTCTGGAAAAGGGTGTCTCCCGCGCCGAAGCCTTGGGTTTCTCGGTGGTTTCCTTTTTCGCCGGTGTGGCCTGGGCAGCCTTTCTCTGGCGTCGCAAGTCGTAGGCGGCACTCTCCCGGGATCTTCTTTTCGGTGGGAAAACCGTTTTCTCCGGAGAATCTGGAATTCCAACGCCACTGGAAACCACCTGGGGCGGTTTGCAGCAAAGCTGCGACTTTCCGTTTGCCCGGGGTCGCGGAGTCATTCACCGTTTTCCCTTATGAGTTTTCTACAGATGGAAGATCGCACTTATCTGGTCTTTGGCGTGGCCAACCGGAAGAGTGTGGCTTGGGCAATTGCCCGCGAGCTTGAAGCCGCTGGGGCAAAGGTGATCTATAGCGTCCGCTCCGAGAAGCGGAAGGAGAGTCTCGCCAAGCTGTTGGGGGACCGTCCGTGCCACATTTGCGATGTGGAAGAAGAAGGCGCAGTGGAGCGTCTAGCGGAAGAAATTGGATCGGATACTCTCCTCGACGGGATCGTTCACTCCATCGCCTTTGCGGACTACAGCGAAGGATTCCGCCCCTTTCACGAAACCGGTCGAAAGCAATTTTTACAGGCGACCCAGATCTCGGCTTTTTCTCTTTCGGAAATCGCCAATGCATTCAGTGAATCCCTTAAACCCGATGCTTCGGTGGTCTCCATCGGCATCTCGACAACGGAGCTGACGGCGGAAAATTACGGGTACATGGGGCCGGTGAAAGCCGCCCTCGAAGCGGTGAGCCGCAACCTCGCCAAGTCATTCAGCGCCTTTTCGGAGGTGCGGTTCAATACCGTAAACTCGGGACCCCTGAAGACCAGCGCTTCGGCAGGCATTCCCGGCTATCTCGACAACTATCTTTACGCCGAGAAAATGACCCTGCGTAAGCGCGCGCTCGCAACCCGTGAAGTGGCCGATACTGCCATTTTCCTCCTCAGTCCCCGTTCCTCGGGAATCAACGGTCAGGGGATTGTCGTCAACGCCGGGATGGACACCAACTACTTCGACAAGGAATTGGTCGAGCGAACCATGCGCGGTGATGCAGTTTAAGAATACCCGGATTGCGGCCATCGCCCACGTCCTCCCGGAGGAAATCATCACCTCCGATGAGGTGGAAAACCGCTTGGCGCCGGTCTACGAACGACTACGCCTCCCTGGCGGACGACTCGAGCTCATGACCGGAATTCGGGAACGTCGGGTTTGGCCTGCCAAAACCCGTCCCTCTGACGCCAGCAGCGCTGTCGGTAAAGCCGTCCTCGCCAAGGTGCCAGACCTCCCTCCCGTCGATCTCCTGGTACATGCCGCTGTCTCCCGCGATCGCCTCGAGCCCGCCACTGCCGCCTACGTCCACAAGAGTCTGCAGCTGCCCCGGCATACCCAGATTTTCGACCTCTCGAACGCCTGCCTCGGTTTTCTGAACGCAATGGTCACCGCGGGTGGAATGATTGAGAGCGGGCTGATCCGCACTGCGCTCATCGTTTCGGGCGAGAACGGACGGCCGCTCCTCGAAGAAACGATCAAAACCCTTTTAGCCGGCGATCTGACCCGCAAAACCATCAAGCCCTTCTTCGCCAACCTGACGATCGGTTGTGGGGCCGTAGGGATGGTTCTCTGCCATCGCGACCTCATGCCCGACGATGGTTTTGGAGACCTCGATTTCGGCGTTTCCGGCACCGACGGCAATTTCTCGAACCTTTGCGAAGGGGACAGCTCGGCGGGTGGGGGTCTCGTCATGCAGACCGACTCGGAAGCGCTTCTCGAAGCGGGTATCGGCCTAGCCGCCGACACCTGGAAGAACTTTTGCGAGAACGATCCCTCCGGGGACCGCTTCGACCGGATCATCACCCATCAGGTCGGCAAGACTCACCAGCGCCGCCTCCACGAAGCCCTGGAGATCGATCCGTCCCTCGATTATCCCAGCTATCCAATTCTCGGCAACGTCGGCTCCGTAGCTTGTCCGATCACCCTGTCTCTCGCTGAAGAAGACGGAGCCCTCCCGTCAGGCGGACGCGTGGCCCTCCTTGGCATCGGCAGCGGCCTTAGCTCGGTCATGCTGGCCTTGCGGAAACGGTAGGAGCAGTGCTCATCTAGTCGGGCAGGAGGAAGTCTTCGGCCGCGATGGGGCTTTCAAGGTTCTCGGGAATAGAGTGAGAGCTACATCTTCATTCTGAAAACGTTGATTCCTGACGATCGAGCGGAGTGAATACTCAACGTTTTCAGCGGAACCTAGTCATCTATTAAGCGAAAGGAAAACGGTGGCTGGGTGGCTTCAGCGCCCACCGGGATGGGCGGGGGCCTAGGCGATCGAGTCCAAATCGCAAGGTCGCCTGCAATTTTCCAACCGAGAGGAATTCGCCGATCTTTCGATCTCTTGCCACGGAGGAATAACGTTTCGGCAAAAATTCTGGTGTAAGATATGCGGCCTATGGGGAAGGGGGGAATGGGTTCTCTTTTTCGCTATTGAATTCCTTACGAGATTGGTAAGGGGCATAAACCGAAAAGGTATGATACTCCGGCGAGAATCGAGTTTGGATTGACCTTCGATCTGCTCCGGAATTACGCTTTTGCTGGATCGATAGATGTACCGTTGCAACCGACTTCGCCGCTTATTGTAAATACTGTAATTTTTGTTAAACTCCTGATAGGCAACCTTTAATGGATTTTTTTATCCTACGTTTTTTGGGGCATTTTCGTCTGCGAATGGATCCGCAGGACCTCCGGGATATTCGAAACGGAGTTACGCAAATAACACTTTCTGACCAAATAAAATGATCAAGATCCGCAGAATCCGTATCGGTGAATTCGATCTCTACCGGAAGGTTCGATTAAGAGCCCTCAAGGAGGATTCATACGCTTTCTGTGCAACTTACGAGTCGGCACTTGAAAGAACCGAAGAGAAGTGGCGAGACCAAGCCGACAAGGCAGCGGAGGGATCCGACCAAGCCATATTCATCGCTTTTTGCGGTGGCGACCCAGTGGGTCTATCAGCGGTTTACAAAGACAAGAGGAAAGAGGACGAAGCCGAGGTTTTTCAGGTTTGGGTAAGCGCTGAGTCTAGGGGAACCGGGTTGGGAAAGAGAATCATGGATTCGGTTCTCGAATGGTCAAAGAGCTCTGGGTACAAGCGGATCATCGCTACCGTTGCGAATACGAACAAAAAAGCTATAGGATTCTATGAAAACTATGGGTTCGAAAAGAAGCTCGAGGATTCCGAGGAAACAAAAATGGCAATGGAAATTGGGTCGAAAAAGTCGGCCCATGCAACTCGTGCAAGGGCTCGCGTATGACTTTCGACGTTCGAAAAAGTCACTCCGAAGAGCACGATGGGAAGAGGTTCGAGGAGCTCTCTCGGCAGATTCTCGGATGTGTAATTGATGTACATCAGCGGGGCTGCTCGAATCTTCCTTTCCGGGCTGCCTGAGCAGGGAATTAGAGTTGGCTGGTATAGGTCATGAGTGCGAAGCACCTCTCCCAATCGAATATAAGGGAATCTCTCTGGAATGCGGTTATCGTGTGGATAATTTTAATAGCGAGACCCACTACTGTCCAGTTAGGAAGTCGTTGAAGTTGAGTTGGTTAGATAATTGAGTTTCGTCAAAATTTGTGAAGGATTCTGTAAATAGCTGATTGATATGAACTTTCTGAAAAGCGTTAACACTCAGAACTTGCAGAATCCGGGTCAAACTGTGGTCGAGGCAGAGAGTCTTTTTGAGACTGGCGACGAGAAGATAGGTGCAGATGGCGATCCAAATTTGGGTTCTGACGGCATTGTCCGAGGTTCCGAAGAAGGACTTGATCCGCAGGTTCTGTTTGATCCATTTGAAGAAAAGTTCGATCTGCCAGCGGCTCTTGTAGACCAAGGCGACGGTCAATGCTGGGATGGAAAAATTGTTGGAAAGGAATACCAAGTCCTTGCCAGTCTCCTCGTCGAAGAAACGAACTCGACGCAAAGCAATGGGATATCGTTCCTTGGACAGGGCTCCGCTCAGACCGATTGTTTGATCGCTGCGCAGACCTGTGATTTTGGCAACTCTGCGGGACTCCCGGACATAGCAGTCGAGGTTGCGTTTGGCACGGATAACGAAGAACGCTCCGGCCTGGCTGAGGCCGAAGAGTCGACCGAAGTCGAGGTATCCACGATCCATTACATAGATCGTTCCGGGAGAGACTGGCATTCGGTCGAGGAAAGACACATCGTGTTCCCGTCCCTTCGTAACGTCGATGAACAGCGGGATAGAGCCTTGAAGTTCGAACTGCGTGTGGATCTTTACCGCCGCTTTCGTGGAACGAAAGTCCGCCCAAGGGAAGAGAGTCAGGCAAAGATCGATGGTGCTCGAATCGACCGCGACGACCATGCCATCGAGACCCATCGGGTTCGTCTCGCCTGCCTAAAGTCTCCGCGTCCTTCGAATGAGGATATGAGCCATGGCTTCGTAGACGCGCCAGTCCCTCCATTGGTTGGCATATGCCAAATTGGTGCGGGTAATGTTGCCGCGAAACCCCATCGCGTAAGCGTTTTGATTCCCGCGCAAACAAGCCTCGATCTCGCGCAACCCCTCCCGGTAAGTCAACTGGGCAAAGACCATGGCAAGGAATTGGTCGCGTGCGGTAAATCCGCGACTGCTCTTGGGCATCGGGTAAAGCTTGATGCATCGGTCGAACTCCTTCCGGTCCAAGCCATCGGTAATCTGAGTAAAAACGAGCCTGCCAGCGTTCATCCGTTATTGAGAACGAATGCGACGGAAGGTCGCCAGCCGATTCAAATGCGTGACAACCTTTATCCTGT
>NZ_JACHVA010000024.1 GCF_014230055.1 Puniceicoccus vermicola
ACGATGGAGAAAGTAAAGCCAGCTTGACTTGTGTTGCATATGCCACACATTGGGAGACATGAAAACAGCAGCTATTCACAGTCGCATCGATCCGGAGACGAAAGAAAAGGCGGAGACGATTCTCCATCGCCTTGGAATGAGCCCCACTGAGGCCATTCGTATGTTTTACACTCAGATCACCCTGCGAAATGGTCTTCCCTTTTCTGTGGAAATCCCGAATGAAGAAACAGAACAGGCTTTGGAAGACTCCCGATCGGGTCGCAATCTGGAGCGTTTCGAAAGTGCGGATGCTCTAATTGACAGCTGGAAGTGAATGAAGCCGGTCATCCAAACCAGCCAATTCAAGAAGGATATTAAGCGCCTGAAGAAAAGGGGAAAGGACCTCGAGAAGCTTGGTGATGTCGTTCGAATACTTGCCGCAGACGCGCCTCTCGAAGAAAAGCATCGCGATCATGCCTTGATCGGCAAGTGGGTGGGCTCCCGAGACTGCCACGTTGAGACTAACTGGATTCTGATTTATAGAAATGAACCTGATACACTCTTCTTGGAACGCTCTGGAAGCCACAGTGACCTCTTCAAAAAATAGCTCCATCCAGTCGATCGTATCAACTCCGTTTCGCTGCGCTACACTGCGTGATACACCTTTCCGATCTAAGTAAATGAATTTAAGAGAAATTGAAGCCCACACAAAGGAAATCGGGGAGACCTTGCTATACTGTTTAGAGAACAAAAAGCGACTTCCAACGATGATCTTGATTTATACCGCGATCGATATGCTTGCATCATTGACTAGGCCGATCGACCAAGAGGATACTAACGGCCTAATCTATAAAGACTGGGTTGAAAAATATCTAATTGATGAAATCGAAGTAGATGTCGCAGCCGAGGATATCTGGGGCGCAAGGTGCGGAGTGCTTCACACGAACCAACCTGATTCAAGAAAATCGAGATCTGGGTTAGCGCGTCGACTTGAATACTATCAGGGGCCTAAAGAACACATCGACATGCTTCAATCGAAGATCGACCCAGACAGAAAGAAGCACATCATCTTGAATTTAGAGCAGTTGTCAGAGGCGTTTCTATCCGCAATAGTCTTGTTTTTTAAGGATGTGAACAGTGATCCTGAATTGATGAAAAGATTAAAGCATCACGGAGATAAGATTTTTGTTCGTAGCAGCATGGAATTTCCTAGAGATGGAATTTAGATCCAGGCGCAGCTATCAACTCCTTTCGCGCTCCGCGCTTCAGTCGCGATAGTGCTTCACGTTCTGAAATTAAATTTTTACTCATAATAAACTAAAAATAAACCATGACCGTAATATTCAAATATCCTAATAAAAATTTTAACCCCCAAGGAATAGAGTATATTCCTCGCGTTGGAGAGCTAATAGAAAACAGTGATAGCGGAAAATTATTCAAAGTCACAAAAGTGAAATACAAAATACCGTTTTCTCAAAAACCAGATTTGCCTAACATTGTTGAGATAACCTTGGAATACTCTGAGTGAAAAAAGAAAAAATTGAATATTTAATATACGCCCAAAGGGTTACATAGATATACCCTTGAACATACCCATCCTCGTATGGAGTCATAATTTCTACCTTATATTTTTTTCGATTATCTTGATATGGGACTTTCGAAAAACAAAAGGACTCAGAACCAGACGATTGAGGCAATCCATTAACCGCCTCTGTGTTTTTATTTTCCGATGGGCTGGATGCCTCATCTTTGCGTTCTAGGAATAAAAATGGAAACAGAAGAATGGCCATTCGACCAAGCTCCTAATGTCGCAGCGATTACCTCGACACAGGTGATGAACGAAGGAATGCCTATCCTACTTGTCACGCATTACGAAGACGACCACAGCTGGGGTTTCCAATCGGGGCACACAGTGACAACAAAAGAAGCGATGCTGGTCGGAATTAAGGAAATAGTAAAATTCGACCCGACTGTTTTCGAGATTGCTTACCTTGAACCCGGCTATTCAGCCACTAGAGAAAAAGTCGGGGGTGCATGGATCAGATCAAAAGACGAATGGGACAAGGATGAGTAAGATGACACCCACAGAACAACAAACTAGAACCAGCCGGTGGTCTCAATTCCTTTCGCGCTCCGCGCTACAGTCTTGAGACACCTCATCGTTAGCGATTTGAAAACAAGATTTCAGAGATTTTTTCTGTTTATCACGCTTTTCCTGAGTCAGGGGTGTTACGTCCATTACAAGATCGACGAGGCTGACAGACTTGTACCAAAGAATCCGAAATGGAGTTTAGAGAACGAACCCAGAGAGGGCCTTGAGAGACTTGACTTCAATGCAGTCTATATAGGCGAGAGTCCTCGTGGTTACTGGATGGTTAGGTTTTGGCCCACGGGCCAGATCAAGACATTTGATACGTCTGAGATGTCGGACTGGGAGTGGATGAAAAGACGAAATGGTGGCACGATTGGCTACTACAGCTTAGACGAAAATGGCGTCATTCAAATAGAGTATATGTCCTATGCAGCCCAAGGAACCTATGTTGTCGCGTATGGGCTTCTCCGTAAGGACGGAACAATTGTATTTGATGGCGAAGATCGAGGAAGAAGGTACCGAGGACTCCCCGGCGAACTTAAGCCTGAAATAGAGATTGATAACAACGACTCAGAATGGGATTGGACCCCGGATTGGTAATGAGAATCTTATTATATTCTTCTAGCCAAAAGCCAATTCCCGATGAGCATCGGCAGAGACGCGCTAACCAGACGGGTATACAACCCGAGATTGATCGCCCGCCTTGTGCTTGATCCCCATGACTCGGGTGCATACCCTTCACGTTCGGAAAAGAAATGAAATCTCTCCTCCCAAGCATTCTCACCGCGCGCGCGTTTACCGCTTCGAATGGTGAACTTGCGTGGAAGAGGCAAGATCTGGAAGAAGTGGTTTCCGCATATTCCGAGTTGGGATATGCAGTTGAGGCGTTTGAGGTCTGGGTTGTGAACGACAAGGGGCAATGGAATGGATTTTTCCAGATGAAGGACGGTTCCGAGTCTATCTGTGTTTACGACGTGGCGCCAAGGCGTGGAGAAGCGGATAGTGATTTTGCAAAGCGCTGTGCCTCTGAGATCATTAAGAAGGTAAAAGAAATTGATATTGAATCAGAGATCGACCCGAAATGCCTGCCTTGGGTGAGATACAATCTCTACGTGGACGAGGAATACATGGAATCCGAACAAGATCGTGGAGCCAACGCGCTACCGCGCGCGGCTCACGATTGACGATAGAAATAAAAATATGAAAGAAACCATAAGCTACTGCGTATATGACCGCACTACTGGATATGAATTCCGCGATGTCAGATTTTCAGTTCATCCGAGACGGAAAGAGATCGTTCTCATTGAAAAAGAAGGATATACCGAAGACGAAGGTGAATACTACGAAATTGAAGACATTGTTCATCGTGACCACAAGGGGGACGACGTGCGAGTCTCTATTTTTGCTAGAAAAATAAATTATGATATTTCCTCAGGCAGATCGACCCTCGATTCCGACAACTAAAACAGATGATGTTAGTATGGGATGGTCGAGATTCTTGCGGGATTCCATCGCATGATGCAGTTGCGTGGCATTTCGGGCATCTGAGTTCTATCCAGTCGGAGGTCTCAACTCCGTTCGCTCGTTCCTCGCTCACTCCTTGAGACTCCTTCTCGTTCGTGGAAAAAATTATGAAAACTCAAGTCGAATTCAGATCTGATAAGTTCCCCGCCTATGAAGGTGAAGAAGAGGAAATCAACCCGGGTCTCTGGGGGCGTCGACTTGCAGAATATTTGACTACCAAACTAAAAGAAAAAGGAATCCCTATTGAGGATTACTTCACTGAAGATTGGGGCTACTATCTTCCAATCGAGAATAAAGAATTCCGGCTAGCGATCTGCTGCGGCCACCAGTATGGCGACGACAATGAGTTCTTGTGCTTCACTGAGCCTCGAACGCCGAAAGTAAGAAAGCTATTTAAAAAGATTGATGCTTCAGAGCAGTTGGAAAAAATAACCAAAGCAATGGACGAGATTTTGACATCAGATCCCGATATTCGAGACATCCAGTGGATCGAAGCAAACTAAGCACGAACAAGACGGTTCGGGACAACGGCTAATCGCCGCGCCCGACCTC
>NZ_JACHVA010000025.1 GCF_014230055.1 Puniceicoccus vermicola
TCTTGTGCGAGTCTTCCGTCTTCGCCCCTTTTGGACTACGCCGAGACAGGTCGGCCAGGATAGGCGGCGCGGTCGGGGTGGGGGAGCCGGGGCGGGTGCGGGCTCACGTTGTATTGGTTCGGAAACTCCCCGGTGTCGCGGGAATGTTCCCTCCGAGTCCTTCGGCCTCTGCGCGCTCCTTCGTCGCTTTGCCAAAAGCTTCCCTCCGCATCGGATTCCGATGCTCCAAAGTTTGGAACGGCCCCGCGCCCGGCGGCAACGGCAATCCGGGAGGCTTGCCTCCGTATTGAAATATCTCCGACAAGAGGAATCTTTCCTTAGTCGCTCCCCGCCACGCGCCCCCAAAATCGCACGCTTCGCTTTGCTCTGGGAGCTTCCCCCCGCCACCCGTGGCGCGGTTGCCCCGCGCGTTGCTCGCTTTGCTTCGCCGCGCGGGGAAATGCCACTCCGACGCAGGACGCGACGCCCACGGCCCGGCAAGCGGGCCATCTACGACGCTTGAGGATTACCCGGCGAAGCCGGAAGGATGGGGAAGGAGCCATGCCCCGCGCTTCGCGCCTGGCACCCAATCTTGGGCCGCCTCCCCGGCCCGCTGGAAAGCGGCTAAAGAGAAAATCATCTTTCGGAACGGCTCCTGGCGGCCAAGTTGGCGCGGATGTTCCAAATGCGTTCGATCTCGTCAAATGCGTCGTCGAAAGCACGACGCAAAAGGCTTTGGTCGGGAAACCGTAGCAAGGAGTTTGCCGAAGCGATCTCCAGCGAGTCGTTGTAGAACCGTTTTGGGTAGCGGGCATAAGCCCAGTTGGAGCCCTTGCGTGCGGCTTCGTATAATGGAAAGTAGTGCTCGCGAACAACGGCATCGAGAATCGTGAGAAACTCGCCAATCGGAACGCTTTCGCCGAACGGTCCGATTTGCCGAACCCTTGCGGTTAGCCCGATTAGATCGTGTCCGATGTCCTTTAGTTTCTCTCGGTAGTCTTTCCGCTTCTCGGAAGTCATCCAATCGTGATCCCGGAGGTTCCGGCACTCTTCGAACTGGCAAAGCCACATGCCCTTGAGAAATATCTCCGCGCCCATCTGGAAAACCGGATAGGGAAGATAGGTGTTCAAGGGTGGTCTGGAAAGGCCGCTGGACAACTGAACCGAAATCGTGCCTTTGGCACTTTGGATCAGATCCCGGCCATCTTCGAGCCATCGAAGAGGCTGAAGATCGGTATCGACCTTGAAACCGGGTTGGAGGCTGGGGTTCCCATCACGACGTTCAAGCCATGCTTTGCGCATGGCTTGGTAAGCTTCTTCTTTTTTCCGGTCACCGTCCTCGCGCATGCATTCGGCGATGAGCCGAATCGTGTCATCGTCCGGCTCCATTGGTGCTCAGGAGGCCTTGTCGAGGTAGCTTTCGAGCATCTCGAGAACGACGCCCTGCTTAGCCTTCGGAAGTCCGACCAGCCGCTGTGTGAGTTTTTTCACTCTTGGCGGTGGGCCGCTTTTGATCTTCTCGGGTTTGAGATCGAAGAGTTCGTCGAGGGAAACATCGAGAACCTTTGAAACCTTGAGCACGAAATCACTGGTTGGGTTCGGGCAACTGCGTTCGTAGTGGTGCACGAGGCTCCTGGAAATCTCCAGCGCATCGGCGAGTTCCTGCTGGGTCATGCCGCGTTGCTTGCGAAAATGGGAGAGTCGTTGACCGAAGAAAGGGGCTTCCTTGGTGGTGGTTCGTCCGCTTGCCATGGGCCGATTATACGGACGATTCGTCAAAATGGTCTTTTTCACGGAAATCGCTTGCATGTCTATGCCAATGTGAACTATCAAAAAATTATGCAAGTTAAGAATGCTTAAATTTTTGATAGTTTTGCCTTGACTGCCAAATACGAAAAAAGGCCAGCAGCTGAGTCGGGAAAACATAAGCCGCTGACCTTCAATCAGTAAATGAATACAAAGACATGAAAGAAGAAAACGGCCCGGAAGGGCAAGCTGAAACGACCGGACGGAAGCCCTCTCCGGTGAAACTGGTGGTAGAAATCCACCCCCTGAATCTGGAGCCTGCCCGGGCGTTGGCGCGGGAGCGTTGCTTGCAAAAGCTCGAAGAGACGCTCGGAGAGTTGGCCCACGATCTGGCCGAGGCTTGGAATCGTCCGGGCAGTTGGGAGGCGAGTCGGGTGACGGACTGGCTGGAGAGCCATTATCCACCGGTGGAAACCTTGAAAGAGTGGAGGCGGGAAGATGGGTAGGATCCCCGAGACCGAACTGGACTCCCTGAAATCCTCCGTGGACCTCGCGGCCTTGGTCCGGTCCAAGGGAATCGAGCTGAAGAAGCATGGCTCGAAGGACCTTGCGGGCCTCTCGCCGTTCACGGAGGAGAAGACGCCGAGCTTCATCGTGACCCCGGGCAAGAACCTGTGGCACTGCATGAGCAGCGGGCAGGGCGGGAGCGTGATCGACTTCGTCATGAAATACGACGGGGTCTCCTTCCGGGAGGCGGTGGAGCTTTTGCGGACGAAGAACCCCTCGCTCTACCGGAGCGCGGGTCCGGTGAGGAAGTCCACCGTTCCGAAGCTTCCGCCTCCGATCGAGTTCGACGCGGACGACCAGACGCTCTTCGGGCAGGTGCTCGCTTACTACGCGGGGCGGCTAAAGGAGAATAAGGCTGCGGTGGACTACTTGAAGAAGCGCGGCCTCTGGGAGGAAGAAGCCCTGGCAACCTTCCGGATCGGCTACGCCGACCGGACGCTCGGGCTGACCTTGCCGCACAAGAACCGCAAGGACGGAGCGGAAATCCGCACCCGCTTGCAGCGGCTGGGGATTTACCGCGAGAGCGGTCACGAGCATTTTAACGGATCGCTGGTCTTCCCCGTGATCGACAAGGAGGGCAACGTAACGGAGATCTACGGGCGCAAAGTCGGCAGTCAAAAGAGTGGGATCTACCACCTTTACTTGCCCGGCCCGCACGCCGGAATCTGGAATCCGGATTGCCTGAAATCCCCCGAGATCATCTTGACCGAATCGGTGATCGACGCGCTGACCTTTTGGGTGAACGGCTTCCGCAACGCGACTTGCATCTGGGGAACCGAAGGCTTTACCGGGGAGCATTTGGAGGCCTTCAGAAGCCACAGAACACAGCGTATCTATCTGGCCTACGACTGGGACAAGGCCGGGGACCGTGCCGCCGAAAGGGACGCTTCCCGGCTCCAATCGATCGGGATCGAATGCTTCCGGGTGAAGTTCCCGGCCGGTCACGATGCCAACGAATATGCCTTGAAGATCACTCCTGCTGCCGTCTCGCTGAAGGCGGTTCTCTCCGGTGCCGAGTGGTTGGGATTGGGGAAAAAGCCTTCCCGTATCAAAGATCAAGATACGCGTGCGCCTTCTTCTTTAGTAGCTAATTTAGCTGCTAAAGGTGGATCTGTTGAGGAGCGGAGCGACGAAATCCCGACTCCTGTCGGGGCTGAAACGCACACGGACGACGAGGGGGCGGCTAAGGATAAAAATGCTTCATCCTCCGTGCCCTCTGGGTCCTCCTTGTCACGGCGGAGCGACGCGGAGACGGATGTGGTGAATCCCTCGCCTTTGAAGGCTGTCGGGGAGGACTACGTTCTCGAGATCGGCCCGCGTTCCTACCGGGTTCGGGGTTTGCAAAAGAACGGTTCTCTGGAAGTGCTCAAGGTTCAGGTGCGCTTGATGGTTCACCGGGGAGAAGCCATGGGAGGCCGTAGCCTTGGCGAAGGCCCCTTCCACTTGGACACTTTGGACTTCTACCGCTCGAAGGACCGGGAGGCCTTCGTCCGGGCGGCAGCGAGCGAGACGGCCCTCGAACCGGATCTAATCAAGCGTGACCTCGGCAAGCTGCTGCTGGCCCTGGAACAGGTGCAGGAAGAGCGCATCCGGGCGGCAGCGAGCGAGACGGCCCTCGAACCGGATCTAATCAAGCGTGACCTCGGCAAGCTGCTGCTGGCCCTGGAACAGGTGCAGGAAGAGCGCATCCGGGCGGCGACCGAGCCGCAACCGTCGCATCCGCAGATGAGCGAAGCCGAGCAAGCGGAGGCCTTGGAACTCCTCCGCTCTCCGGATCTTTTGCAGCGCATCCTGGCCGACTTCGAATCGTGCGGGATCGTTGGGGAATCGACGAACAAGCTGACGGGCTACCTCTCCTGCGTCTCGCGGAAGCTGGACAGGCCGCTTGCGGTGATCGTGCAGAGCACGAGCGCAGCGGGAAAGTCTACGCTGATGGAGTCGATCCTCGCCTTCATCCCGGAGGAAGAGCGCGTCAAATACTCGGCGATGACTGGCCAGAGCCTTTACTACCTTGGGGAGACGAACCTGAAAAACAAGATCCTCGCCATCGTCGAGGAAGAGGGAGCGGAGAAGGCCTCCTACGCCCTCAAGCTCCTCCAAAGCGAAGGCGAATTGACGATCGCAAGCACGGGCAAGGACGATCAGGGCCGCATGAAGACGGAGGAATACCACGTCGAAGGCCCGGTGATGATCTTCCTGACGACCACCGCCGTGGACATCGACGAAGAGCTATTGAACCGCTGTCTCGTTCTGACCGTTGACGAATCCAGGGAGCAGACCAAGGCGATCCACCACCTGCAGCGCGAAGCCGAAACCTTCGAAGGCTTGAAGCGCAAGGTGGAGCGGGAGCGCATCCTTGCGGTTCACCGCAACGCCCAGCGGCTGCTCAAGCCGCTTCCGGTGGTCAACCCCTTCGCAAAAAAGCTGACCTTCCTGAGCGACCGCACGCGCACCCGGCGCGACCACGTGAAATACTTAACCCTGATCCGGACCATCGCGCTCTTGCACCAGCATCAAAGGCCGCTGAAGGAGCGCGACGGACTGCAATACATCGAAGTGACGCTGGAGGATCTGGCGGCCGCCAACGCTCTGGCCCACGAAGTCTTGGGCCTCAGTCTCGACGAGCTGCCCCCGCAGACCCGGCGCCTGTTGGGGATGTTGGAAGAGTGGGTAGATGCCCAGTGCGGGAAGCGGGAGATGGAGCGAAGCGATTTTTTCTTTAGCCGCCGCCGCTTGCGCGAAGTCTTCGGCTGGGGAGACACGCAACTGAAAGTGCATCTGGCCCGTCTGGTGGACATGGAATATCTTTTGGTGCATCGCAACTCTGACCAGTGGCAGGGTTACGTTTACGAGTTGTTGTATGCGGGAGAAGGCGAAGACGGGAGCCGCTTCTTGACGGGGTTGCTCGATCTGGACTCGCTCAAACACGGCTACGACGCGAAGCGGTCGGGGTCCGGTCGGCCCCCGGTCGGTGGGTGGTCGCCCACCGGACATCCTTCTGAAATACCGTTGCAGGCCAGCCAGAAAGGGCCTTCCGGGCTGAACGGTCACCGATCCGGCGAAAACGCACAAGAGGGGGAAAATCGCAAGGCGTCGTAACGCATGTCGCGCCGTAGCGATAGCGAAGGAGGATAGGCGTGGGCGGGATAAAAGGCATAGCGAGCGTGGCCGGGATGCGTGGCCGCCGCAAAGGGGGCCTGTCGGCCCCGCTTCGCCCGGAGGGCGACGACGATCCTTTTTCGTTGTGGTCGCACTCGGAGGCGTGGCTGGAGCGGATGGCCGAGCGCAATTACTCGGAGACGAGCCTGAGCGCGGCCCGTTGGGCTTTGAAGATGTTCCTGGACTGGGCGAAGGAGCGGGAACTGTCCTCTCCCGATCAGATCACCAAGCCGATCCTCGAGAGCTACCAGGGCTGGCTCTACCGCTACGAGAAGAAGGATGGCGAGCGGCTGAGCGTGCGCACCCAGCGGGCAAGGCTGGGCACCTTGCAGCGGTTCTTCTCCTGGCTGTGCAAAAGCGGTTTCCTGATGGCCAACCCGGCGGCCGACCTGGAACTCCCCCGCAAGCCCTATCACGCCTTGCCGAAGGCCCTCAACGCCGAAGAGCTGCGCCGCCTGATGGGGCAGCCCGACGTTACCGATCCGCTGGGACTGCGGGACCGGGCCATCCTCGAAACGCTCTACGCCACCGGAATGCGCCGGGGCGAACTCGTCTCCCTGGACCTCGAGGACATCGACCTGAAAGCCTCCAGCGTCCAC
>NZ_JACHVA010000026.1 GCF_014230055.1 Puniceicoccus vermicola
GTCGATCACGGGGAAGACCAGCGATCCGTTAAAATGCTCGTGACCGCTCTCGCGGTAAATCCCCAGCCGCTGCAAGCGGGTGCGGATTTCCGCTCCGTCCTTGCGGTTCTTGTGCGGCAAGGTCAGCCCGAGCGTCCGGTCGGCGTAGCCGATCCGGAAGGTTGCCAGGGCTTCTTCCTCCCAGAGGCCGCGCTTCTTCAAGTAGTCCACCGCAGCCTTATTCTCCTTTAGCCGCCCCGCGTAGTAAGCGAGCACCTGCCCGAAGAGCGTCTGGTCGTCCGCGTCGAACTCGATCGGAGGCGGAAGCTTCGGAACGGTGGACTTCCTCACCGGACCCGCGCTCCGGTAGAGCGAGGGGTTCTTCGTCCGCAAAAGCTCCACCGCCTCCCGGAAGGAGACCCCGTCGTATTTCATGACGAAGTCGATCACGCTCCCGCCCTGCCCGCTGCTCATGCAGTGCCACAGGTTCTTGCCCGGGGTCACGATGAAGCTCGGCGTCTTCTCCTCCGTGAACGGCGAGAGGCCCGCAAGGTCCTTCGAGCCATGCTTCTTCAGCTCGATTCCCTTGGACCGGACCAAGGCCGCGAGGTCCACGGAGGATTTCAGGGAGTCCAGTTCGGTCTCGGGGATCCTACCCATCTTCCCGCCTCCACTCTTTCAAGGTTTCCACCGGTGGATAATGGCTCTCCAGCCAGTCCGTCACCCGACTCGCCTCCCAACTGCCCGGACGATTCCAAGCCTCGGCCAGATCGTGGGCCAACTCTCCGAGCGTCTCTTCGAGCTTTTGCAAGCAACGCTCCCGCGCCAACGCCCGGGCAGGCTCCAGATTCAGGGGGTGGATTTCTACCACCAGTTTCACCGGAGAGGGCTTCCGTCCGGTCGTTTCAGCTTGCCCTTCCGGGCCGTTTTCTTCTTTCATGTCTTTGTATTCATTTACTGATTGAAGGTCAGCGGCTTATGTTTTCCCGACTCAGCTGCTGGCCTTTTTTCGTATTTGGCAGTCAAGGCAAAACTATCAAAAATTTAAGCATTCTTAACTTGCATAATTTTTTGATAGTTCACATTGGCATAGACATGCAAGCGATTTCCGTGAAAAAGACCATTTTGACGAATCGTCCGTATAATCGGCCCATGGCAAGCGGACGAACCACCACCAAGGAAGCCCCTTTCTTCGGTCAACGACTCTCCCATTTTCGCAAGCAACGCGGCATGACCCAGCAGGAACTCGCCGATGCGCTGGAGATTTCCAGGAGCCTCGTGCACCACTACGAACGCAGTTGCCCGAACCCAACCAGTGATTTCGTGCTCAAGGTTTCAAAGGTTCTCGATGTTTCCCTCGACGAACTCTTCGATCTCAAACCCGAGAAGATCAAAAGCGGCCCACCGCCAAGAGTGAAAAAACTCACACAGCGGCTGGTCGGACTTCCGAAGGCTAAGCAGGGCGTCGTTCTCGAGATGCTCGAAAGCTACCTCGACAAGGCCTCCTGAGCACCAATGGAGCCGGACGATGACACGATTCGGCTCATCGCCGAATGCATGCGCGAGGACGGTGACCGGAAAAAAGAAGAAGCTTACCAAGCCATGCGCAAAGCATGGCTTGAACGTCGTGATGGGAACCCCAGCCTCCAACCCGGTTTCAAGGTCGATACCGATCTTCAGCCTCTTCGATGGCTCGAAGATGGCCGGGATCTGATCCAAAGTGCCAAAGGCACGATTTCGGTTCAGTTGTCCAGCGGCCTTTCCAGACCACCCTTGAACACCTATCTTCCCTATCCGGTTTTCCAGATGGGCGCGGAGATATTTCTCAAGGGCATGTGGCTTTGCCAGTTCGAAGAG
Organism: Puniceicoccus vermicola; assembly: GCF_014230055.1. Classification (NCBI taxonomy): domain Bacteria; kingdom Pseudomonadati; phylum Verrucomicrobiota; class Opitutia; order Puniceicoccales; family Puniceicoccaceae; genus Puniceicoccus; species Puniceicoccus vermicola. The sequence continues at coordinate 1,837 of NZ_JACHVA010000026.1, forward strand.
TGCCGGAACCTCCGGGATCACGATTGGATGACTTCCGAGAAGCGGAAAGACTACCGAGAGAAACTAAAGGACATCGGACACGATCTAATCGGGCTAACCGCAAGGGTTCGGCAAATCGGACCGTTCGGCGAAAGCGTTCCGATTGGCGAGTTTCTCACGATTCTCGATGCCGTTGTTCGCGAGCACTACTTTCCATTATACGAAGCCGCACGCAAGGGCTCCAACTGGGCTTATGCCCGCTACCCAAAACGGTTCTACAACGACTCGCTGGAGATCGCTTCGGCAAACTCCTTGCTACGGTTTCCCGACCAAAGCCTTTTGCGTCGTGCTTTCGACGACGCATTTGACGAGATCGAACGCATTTGGAACATCCGCGCCAACTTGGCCGCCAGGAGCCGTTCCGAAAGATGATTTTCTCTTTAGCCGCTTTCCAGCGGGCCGGGGAGGCGGCCCAAGATTGGGTGCCAGGCGCGAAGCGCGGGGCATGGCTCCTTCCCCATCCTTCCGGCTTCGCCGGGTAATCCTCAAGCGTCGTAGATGGCCCGCTTGCCGGGCCGTGGGCGTCGCGTCCTGCGTCGGAGTGGCATTTCCCCGCGCGGCGAAGCAAAGCGAGCAACGCGCGGGGCAACCGCGCCACGGGTGGCGGGGGGAAGCTCCCAGAGCAAAGCGAAGCGTGCGATTTTGGGGGCGCGTGGCGGGGAGCGACTAAGGAAAGATTCCTCTTGTCGGAGATATTTCAATACGGAGGCAAGCCTCCCGGATTGCCGTTGCCGCCGGGCGCGGGGCCGTTCCAAACTTTGGAGCATCGGAATCCGATGCGGAGGGAAGCTTTTGGCAAAGCGACGAAGGAGCGCGCAGAGGCCGAAGGACTCGGAGGGAACATTCCCGCGACACCGGGGAGTTTCCGAACCAATACAACGTGAGCCCGCACCCGCCCCGGCTCCCCCACCCCGACCGCGCCGCCTATCCTGGCCGACCTGTCTCGGCGTAGTCCAAAAGGGGCGAAGACGGAAGACTCGCACAAGAACGCGTTATGTCAAAACCCGCCCCATCCGAAGGAGCTCCAGCGACCGGCAGGAGGGAAAACAGGCGGGATTGGACATAACGCCCTTGTGCGAAAGCGTAGGCCCGCATCTCCAATCATCGCGGCGCGGGCGGGGCGGGGGTGCCGGGGCGGCATAAGGGCGTCCGAGACGCGCCGAAGAGTTGACCGGATTCCAGCCGGGGTTTCCGGGGAGTTGTCATGATTCTAGACCCGACGTCTTTTTGGTGTCGTTTCCTTGGCCTGTGTAAGTTCAAATCTTCGGGTCCTCGGCGAACCAAGTTGCATAAATATAAACTTCGTTGCTAGTGTCGTCTAACGCCTTCACCGATACCAGTAGCGATACGTTGGATACTTTTTCATCAACAAAATTAAAACTCTTGTCTGGTGGTGACCGATGGGCCTTCCACCATTTGGAAACACCATAAAATATGGGCTCATCCCCCCATATCTTCCTCCCGGCTGAAAAAGAGATTGGTCCAATTGTATCCTCCATTTCTTGGATCTCCTCAGGACTTGCCACAATGCGTAGAAAAATGCTTATGGAATTAGACCTTTCGGAGAAAAACATCTGCGAGTTTTTGATACTTTGGCCAGACATGCCCTGAGGAAAAATATCTCCCACCTTCGCCTCAAGGATGTCCATTATCTGACTCCCCCCTGATAAGGAATCCCCCGAGCCGATACATCCTCCCAATAAAAAAACGAGCGAAATAGCTAGAAGCGACCTCATATTTTTTCCCAAGGCCAAACATTGATCGCTCCTACACCAGTCGCTACCCCGTCTCCTCCATCCGCGTCAGGATCAATGGAATACTCCATGTCTTCCACAGACCATTTTATCGTGATGTGAAAATCTTGGTTTGGTTTCGAAGTGCTAGGAAGAGGAGCCGATTTTCCCAGTCTTCTTAGCGTTCTACCGAACCAATCGGCTAAATCACTATTCGGATGGTCTGCTTCGTGAGGATCGAATTTATCCAAAATCGCTGCGCTATTCCCAATTAATTTTACGCGACATTCCACTCTATCCACTTCGAACTTACCGTTCACCACAAACCGCACCTGGTTTAGCGTGGCCGCTAACAATTTGTTCCGCCTAATTTCAATAACTTTTCTGGCATTGTATGGACCCGAATCCTTGCTGCCTCGCCATGCATTCGATGCCTCTTTACTTAACAAATCCTGTGCAGCCGCTCGCACGTCCGGGTATTCTTTCATGTATTCGCCCCACACACCGTCATTCCTGGTAAAAGGAGCATTCCCGTTCCATGATTCCCAGTGATAATAGAGCGCAAACGCTACGTTCCAATCTCTTAGCTTCACTCCTACTGGTGTTACCCAAGGCGAAAACACCGGATATAGCCCCAACACATCCCATCGGCTCACCCCATCATTCCCAACAAACCCATACAGGTTCAATCCACCCCGTTCCCCGATGGGATCCCTAGACGCCCATTTCCCGGTTTCGGGGTCATAGTATCTGAAGCCGTATACAGTAACACCCGACGCGGTGTCGTAGCCGTGTCCCCGTTTTTCCCCGATGCAATCTGGGCTTGCGGGGCGGTCGGACCCGGTGCGACTGGCAGCTAAGAAAAAAAATCCCCCGACGCGGTTTTTGGCCCGTTCGTCGGTTTTCTCCGGGGCGTAGGCTGGGTTCAGGGCTACCATTTTCGACTTCAAAGACTACGCTCCGAAGGCGGTCGAAGGAAGCAAAATCATTCTTCCGGAACGAACCGGAAGGGATTCATGCGGGCGTTGTAGACGCGAACGATTTGCAGGAGGTTTTCTTCCGGCAGGTGTTCGTAGATAATTTGCGTGTGGAACCGTTTTTCGTAGAAGCGGCGAAGCTCCCGTTTTTTCGAGACCCGGACATATCCATCGGGCGAAAGGCTGATCGCGCGGATCGCGGCCTCGAACTCTTCCGCAAACTCTTTTTCCAGTCCGGCTCGTTGTTTTTGCCAAAACAGGTATTCCCGGCGCGCGTCGGCGACGGCTTCTTTCAAATGGCGGATCTGCATCCCTCAGCCTTCGCGGACCATCCGCATGGCCTCTTCGTGCGATACCGTTTCGGTCAACCCGTTTTCAAGGTCTTCCAGTCTGCGTTCGGCGACCTCCACTTGTTTTTCGTGGAAGAGCCGCTCCTGCATCCGGCCGAGGTGGATTACCACCTTGTCACGCTCTTCGGCGGGCATGGCGTCGATTTCCTCGATGACTTGCGCGGCATTCATACTCTCAAACATTGCGGTATTTCCGGGTTTCTTCAAGTCCGCTTTACTTGTGCGGCCGGATGGCTTTTCTCGTAAACCTCCCGCAGGTGAACGAGGCTCACTTCGGTGTAAATCTGCGTGGTATCGAGTCGGGCCATGGCCGAGCATCCGCTGGATCAGGCGGATGTCGGCCCCGTTTTCCATCATGTGGGTGGCGCAGCTGTGGCGGAGCAGGTGACAGGAGCCCTTCTTTTCGATTCCGGCGGCCTTGATCGTCTTGCTCACCCAGTTGCCGAGATAGTTCGGGTTGAAGCGTTCCCCGTAGCCGCTGAGGAAAAAGGCCCGTTCGCCCTCCCCCATCGAGAGAGCCGGACGGCTCCGCTCCAGATACGCTTCGAGCCAACGGACCGTCGCATCTCCCAACGGCAAGAGGCGGCCTTTGCCGCCCTTGCCCTTCCTGATGTGGACGCTGGAGGCTTTCAGGTCGATGTCCTCGAGGTCCAGGGAGACGAGTTCGCCCCGGCGCATTCCGGTGGCGTAGAGCGTTTCGAGGATGGCCCGGTCCCGCAGTCCCAGCGGATCGGTAACGTCGGGCTGCCCCATCAGGCGGCGCAGCTCTTCGGCGTTGAGGGCCTTCGGCAAGGCGTGATAGGGCTTGCGGGGGAGTTCCAGGTCGGCCGCCGGGTTGGCCATCAGGAAACCGCTTTTGCACAGCCAGGAGAAGAACCGCTGCAAGGTGCCCAGCCTTGCCCGCTGGGTGCGCACGCTCAGCCGCTCGCCATCCTTCTTCTCGTAGCGGTAGAGCCAGCCCTGGTAGCTCTCGAGGATCGGCTTGGTGATCTGATCGGGAGAGGACAGTTCCCGCTCCTTCGCCCAGTCCAGGAACATCTTCAAAGCCCAACGGGCCGCGCTCAGGCTCGTCTCCGAGTAATTGCGCTCGGCCATCCGCTCCAGCCACGCCTCCGAGTGCGACCACAACGAAAAAGGATCGTCGTCGCCCTCCGGGCGAAGCGGGGCCGACAGGCCCCCTTTGCGGCGGCCACGCATCCCGGCCACGCTCGCTATGCCTTTT
>NZ_JACHVA010000027.1 GCF_014230055.1 Puniceicoccus vermicola
GAGAGCTCCTTTTCGCTGCGACCGGGCCTGACCTCGAAGACCCGATTGTTGCCGAGGTCGCAGAAGGTGGTGCAAAAGCGGTTCTTTTTGCCCAGGGTATGCTCGTCGATTCCGAGCATCCGGGGGCAATCCCGGTTGGAACGTTTGCGCACCTCCAGCTCGGTGTGCTGGTGATAAATCCGTTCGACCGTAGCCTGCCCGATTCGCTCCCTCTTGGCCAAAGTGCTCGCGCAGATCCCGTCTTCGTGGCGCTGGTGGACTTCCTTGCGAAAGAGCTCCGAGCTCTGGCGATAAGGACGGATGCCCGGAAGCGTGGGAAGGAAACTCCGCTTGCACCTCCAGCACCAGAAACGGCGGGTGTGCACCAACAAAAAAGTTGAACGAACATAACCACTTCGATGACGCACCTTCCGAAGATAACGGCCCTTACTGCGCGGCCCCGGGGCCGCGCAGTAAGGGCATCTCTCAGGCTCCCTCTCCAGAACCGCCTCCAACTCGTCCAAATCCGATTTGCATCGCTGCGAGATCACTTCGTAGCCTGCTATTCCTGTTAGGTTATTCATTGGGGACATGATGGTCTTTGCCCCTCATGTCCCCAAACTTTGAGGAAGACCGCCCGCGAAGCGTCAACGCCAGTCCGCCATAGCTTTTGAGCTTCCCCTGATATGTTGGACAGCTCGGTGCAAATGAAAAGGATAACCGATATGCCACCAACCAAACCTGCCTATTCCCGTGAGTTCCGCGAGGGAGCTGTTGATCTTCTGATCAGTAGTGCTCGCCCTCTCAAGCACGTAGCTGAAGAACTGGGAGTTTCCCCGAACACGCTGAGATTATGGCGTAATCGTGCAGCTGGGATCGGAGGAGAAGGAAGGGATCGAGACCGGCGTGAGCCGGGGGAGATGCCTTCCGGAGCCTCCGATCCTGATGAAGCCTCGGAGCTAAAGCGTTTGCGCCGGGAGAACGAGCAACTGCGTCGTCAGCGCGACATCTTAAAAAAAG
>NZ_JACHVA010000028.1 GCF_014230055.1 Puniceicoccus vermicola
GAGAGCTCCTTTTCGCTGCGACCGGGCCTGACCTCGAAGACCCGATTGTTGCCGAGGTCGCAGAAGGTGGTGCAAAAGCGGTTCTTTTTGCCCAGGGTATGCTCGTCGATTCCGAGCATCCGGGGGCAATCCCGGTTGGAACGTTTGCGCACCTCCAGCTCGGTGTGCTGGTGATAAATCCGTTCGACCGTAGCCTGCCCGATTCGCTCCCTCTTGGCCAAAGTGCTCGCGCAGATCCCGTCTTCGTGGCGCTGGTGGACTTCCTTGCGAAAGAGCTCCGAGCTCTGGCGATAAGGACGGATGCCCGGAAGCGTGGGAAGGAAACTCCGCTTGCACCTCCAGCACCAGAAACGGCGGGTGTGCACCAACAAAAAAGTTGAACGAACATAACCACTTCGATGACGCACCTTCCGAAGATAACGGCCCTTACTGCGCGGCCCCGGGGCCGCGCAGTAAGGGCATCTCTCAGGCTCCCTCTCCAGAACCGCCTCCAACTCGTCCAAATCCGATTTGCATCGCTGCGAGATCACTTCGTAGCCTGCTATTCCTGTTAGGTTATTCATTGGGGACATGATGGTCTTTGCCCCTCATGTCCCCAAACTTTGAGGAAGACCGTTTCTTACGCGCCGTAGCATCACCCAGTGAAGGTCCGGCTTGGGTCCAGTCAGCCCCTCCCTTTGCAGGAGTAGGAATCTAACGCGAAAGCAGGACCTTCCCCGCCTTGGAATTGCCCGCGATCAACCGATCGGATCCACAATGAGGGCAACGTCCGTTGGAGGAGCTCTTCCGCTTCCTCGTCATCAGAATTCCGGGGACCACCAAAATGTAGCCGAGGGCCTCCCCTACTGAAATCTTTGGTTGGTCCGGTTTCTCGAGGGGGAAGCTACATTTGCCACAAACCCATTTCGGCAATCCGAATGAGTCATTTTGCGGTTCGTCTACTCCCATTTTAATCCAGTTCGGATTGTCCGCTTCTTCGGCATGGGAAGAATGAATGATGAATGACTCTTTCGCACCATCGGCCCGACGAAACGCTTCGTCCAGTGAAACAACCGATTCCGAGACTTCACCATCGACTTCAACCCACCACTCATCCGGCGAATGGGTTCTGATCGCCCAGACGCGCAGTTCGTTCTTTTTCATGGTCTTCCTTGGGGTTAGGGGTTTCCGACCGTCGCCATTCAGAAAATTGGGGTTTCCTGAAAACCAACAACGGCCTGCTTGATCTGCGCTTTGAGCTTACCTTCCTCTTAGCGAAGAGACCAGAAAAATCGGAGGGACTCGCATGGGTATAAGGCCACCTGAACAAGAGTATTCAACACCGGCCAGCCTGGCCGCCTGGAGGATCAGAACTCGTATTGCAGAATCAGGCTCCAGCCAGTCACGTCCGGGCCGAAGATCAGCTTGCCGCCGAGCTGCAGAGACTGAATCGGCCAACCCAACCGGGAGATATCCGTTTTCACGGCTGCCCCATAGTCCGTAAAACTGCTGAATCCCAGAGCATTGCCAGCTGGCCCGAAGAAAGCCGAGCCTCCCACCGACAAGACGAGTTTCAGGGGAAAATCATTCAAACTGATGGGGGTGTCATGCACGGTCTCATAGTTCAACGCGACCGTTACCGCTTCACTGGAGAAGGAAATCCGGTCCTCCGTCGCATAAAAAGACTCTACATGGTTGTAGGTGATTCCAGCGTGAAGGCCGGCATCATAGGTTCGATGCTCCCATTCGTAATCCAACCACACCGAAGCCCCCAAGACCCAAGCGTAAGCGGTCCAGTCGAAATCCCTCCCCGAAAACGTCGTATCGATAATGTTTTCTGAAATCGCTCCCCGGAAGCCCGCATTGCTTTCGAGCTGAAAGGCACCAAAATTAATCCCTGGGGTCACCTTCATCCGATCTGAGACCGCAAACTCGTTTCCCGCGGTCAGAATCAGGCCAATCGCATCCCACTGCGCGTCGGCATCCTCCCCTTCCCCCTCGAAATCCACATCGTACTTCAAGGTTTCGTAGGGAATGAAGGCCTGAATAAAGGGACGCCAAGAGTCACCCTCTTCCCAAAGTGGTTTCCGGAAACTGAATCGCCCGACCGTCAAGGTTCCTGTCGCCTGCCCCCCCGAATCGATATAGTAGGTGGCGGTCGAAATATCGGGATTTCCCGCAAAGTTGATCAAGGCCGCGTAACTGGCGCCGACATCACTCGGCCCCAACTTTGAGTTCACAAAACCCGAGACATCTTCGACGACCTCACTGAAGGGATTGGTGATCTGAAAAGCCGCCTCGGCGCGGCGCAGTCCCAGTCCCCCGACAATCCAAAACAAAGAGAGGAGACCGAATGCCAAGCGCGAGAGTGAACCGAACATCGATTGACCCAAACGCCACTCCTCTCGATTTTCAATCCTCGTCTGCGAATCCGTATTGCTCCAGAGCGGCTGCAACAATCTCGGGCAGCGGATCGACGAATTTTCCACGCTGTGCCCCTTCCGCCGCACAACTGACGTAGCCCAGCAAACGCTCGAGAACCGGGGCTGAGGGACCCGAGGAACCCTCAATCCGCTTATCGAGGAGGATGATCGAATCGACCCATTCTTGCCAGCCATAGTCCGAAGCATCGACGCACTCGACCCAATCCTGCCAGACCTCATCCGTGCCCAGTCTTCCGTCAAACCGGCGGGCAAACGATAGAATCTGCGATTCGGAGACTCCCCGATCACGGAGGTTTCGTGAAATTCTTTCAATCATGTGATTTAGGTCCCGTGAAAAATGCCGCGAACTTACCCTGCAGCGGTTGCGATTGCCTCCGGCTCGAAAGCCAGATCCGACTGGAGCCACTTTTCGCACTCCTCAATGCTCATACCCTTTCGTGAAGCATAGTCCTCGATCTGATCTCGAGCGATTCGACCAACCCCGAAATATCGGGCCTCCGGGTGGGCAAAATAGAGGCCGGAGACCGAACTGGGGGGATTCATAGCGTAGCTGGTCGTCAGCGAAACTCCGATCTTCTTTTCCACTTCGAGCAGATCCCAAATCCCCTGCTTCTCCGTGTGGTCGGGAGCGGAAGGATACCCGGCAGCAGGACGGATGCTGCGGTAGCGTTCCTTAATCATCCAATCGACATGAGGATTCACCGCACCGCGATCCGCCGACAACCGTTCCCCGAAGCGAAAGCCTTCCTCGCGCCCAAATCCCCAATTATCCCGCACCTTTTTATGGCAGAACTCCGAAAGACCTTCGGCAAAACGATCAGCCAGCGCTTGAATCAAGATCGCCGTGTAGTCGTCTCCACTCTGTTTGAACGAAGCGGCGTAATCCTCGATCTCCTGGCCCGCCGTGCAGGCAAATGCCCCGACGTAGTCGATCTTGCCCGAAGTCTTCGGGGCAACGAAATCGGCCAGCGAGAGATACGGCTCATCGGCCGAGCTTTTTTCCTTCTGCTGACGCAGGAAACGAAAGGTATCCAGAACCGTCTTCCGCGAAGCGTCGCCATAGATCTCCACATCGTCTCCAATCGAATTCGCCGGCCACAATCCGAGGATTCCCCGGAGATGGACCCGCTTTCCGCTTACCAGATCATCGAGGATCCGGCGGGCATCGTCATAGAGCTTCGTGGCTTCCTCGCCACGCTGATGGTGAGTCAAGATCTTGGGAAAACTCCCGCGCATCTGCCAGGCATGGAAAAAGGGAGACCAGTCAAAATATTCAATCACCTCTTCCGGCGAAATCGACTCGAGCAACTCCGTCCCCACCGTTTCGGGGACCAGCGGTTCATACGAATCCCAATCAGGCGAGAACGCCCGCTCCCGCGCTTCCACCAGAGGCACATATTTTGCCGAAGTCGCCGCCCCGGCCGCATGACGCTCGCGCGCCTTTTGGTGGGAGTCTTCCAGATCGATCAGGTACTGCTCCCTCGTCTTCTCGTTGGTCAAATGATTGCAGACCTCGGTGACGAGCGAGGCATCGCTCACATGAATCACAGGCCCGCTGTAGTGCGGTGCGATCTTAATGGCGGTATGGGCTTTCGAGGTCGTCGCACCCCCGACCAAAATCGGCACGTTCATTCCCCGTTTCTCCATCTCCTTCGCGTTGGTGATCATCTCATCGAGCGAGGGCGTGATCAGACCGGACATCCCGATGAAGTCCGCGTTGTGCTCTCTCGCCGCATCGAGAATTTTGTCGAGCTCACACATCACTCCAAGGTCGACCACCTTGTAGCCGTTGCACCCGAGGACCACTCCGACGATGTTTTTCCCGATGTCGTGCACATCGCCCCGAACGGTCGCGATGACAAAGGTTCCCGCCGAGCTGGAATCCTTTTTCTCCTCCTCCATGTAAGGGAGAAGATAGGCCACGGCCTTTTTCATGACCCGCGCACTCTTGACCACTTGAGGGAGAAACATCTTCCCCTCGCCGAAGAGCTTCCCAACGACCTTCATGCCGTCCATGAGCGGGCCCTCGATCACGTCGAGCGGACGGTCCAGCTTCTGCCGAGCCTCCTCGGTATCCTCCTCAATATGGCTCGCGATTCCGCGAACCAAGGCGTGCTCGATGCGTTTGCCCAAGTCTTGGGAACGCCAATCGCCTACCCCTTCAGCTTTTTTTTTTACCGAATCTCCGGCAGGCACGGCTCCTTCGCCCCCTAGGAGGAATTTCTCGAGAATCTCCGGGTTCTTTTCACGGGAAGCTCGTTCGAAGAGCTCTTGCAACACCTTCATCCCGCGAACCATGGCCGCACTCACCCGCTCTTCGGGACTCCCGCCAGCGCGGCCTTCCTTGATCGCCTCCGCATGCTCGATGAGCCGCTCGGTCGATTCAGGATTGCGGTTGAGGATGACATCGTCGACCAAGGTCTTCAGCGGCTCCTCGATCTTGTCGTAATCCATCAAGAGACCGGGATTCACGATCGCCATGTCGAGGCCAGCCTTTTGCGCGTGATGGAGGAATGATGCGTGCATCGCCTCCCGCACAGGATTGTTGCCACGGAAGGAGAACGAAACGTTCGAGAGACCTCCACTGGTCAAGCAACCCGGGCAGCGCTTCTTCACTTCACGGACGGCCTCGATGAAGTTCACGGCATACGGGTTATGCTCCTCCATCCCGGTCGCGACCGTGAGGATATTGAGGTCAAAAATGACGTCCTGAGGCTCGAATCCAACTTCCTCTGTGAGGATCCGGAATGAGCGCTCGGCGATTTCCACTTTGCCCTCCACCGAGACGGCCTGACCGTTCTCATCGAAAGCCATCACCACTGCGGCCGCACCGTAGCGAAGGATCTTCTGGGCCTGTTTGCGGAAAGCGTCTTCGCCCTCTTTCAGGCTAATCGAGTTCACGATTGGCTTGCCCTGCACACACTGCAGCCCCGCCTCGATCACCGACCACTTGGAACTGTCGATCATGAACGGCACCCGGGAGATATCCGGCTCGGAACCCAGCAGGTTGAGGAACTTGCGCATGCACTCCTCCCCTTCGAGCATGCCCTCGTCAAAGTTCACGTCCAATACGTGAGCGCCCTTCTCAATCTGAGAACTGGCAACCGTCAGCGCGCCCTCAAAATCTCCGGCTTTGATCAACTTCTTGAAGCGCGGAGAACCGGTCACATTTGCCCGTTCCCCCACCATCAGGAATCCTTCACCGGACCCGTCAAAATTCATCGGCTCCAATCCGCTCAATCGCAGACAACGCGTAATCTCTGGAACCACCCGTGGCGGAAACTCGGAAACTTCTTCCACCACCGCAGCGATGTGATCCGGAGTCGTTCCGCAGCATCCCCCGACGAGATTGACCAGCCCCTCGGTGGCAAAGCCCGCCAGCGCACTTCCCGTATGCTCCGGCGTTTCGTCATATCCGGTATCACTCAGAGGATTCGGCAAGCCCGCATTAGGATAAACGTGAACATAGGTATCCGCGACCCGCGAAAGTTCCTGCAGAAATGGCTTCATCAAATCCGCGCCGAGAGCACAGTTGAGACCCACGCAGAATGGCTTTGCATGCCGAACCGAATTCCAGAACGCCTCCACCGTCTGGCCGGACAAGGTCCGCCCGGACTGGTCCGTAATCGTCACCGACAGGATCACGGGGATCCGCTCGTTTCGCTCCTCGAAGAGATCTTCAATCGCGTGGATCGAAGCTTTGAGATTCAGAGTATCGAAAGTCGTCTCCGGCAGGAGTAGATCCGCCCCCGCCTCGACGAGGCTCTTTGCCTGCTCATAGTAAGCCGTCCGCAGTTGCTCGTAGGTGACGGCCCGGTATTCCGGACGGTTCACATCTGGAGAGAGCGAGGCCGTCCGGTTCGTCGGCCCCATCGCTCCCGCAACGAAAAGCTGACGCCCCTCGCGAGCCGAAATCTCATCAGCCACCTTGCGGGCCAACCGCACCGAGTCCCGGTTGATCCGATCCACCCAACTCTCGAGACCGTAATCCGCCTGGGCGATAGTCGTTCCACTGAAAGTGTTCGTCTCGACGATGTCCGAACCCGCTTCAAAAAATTTCCGGTGGATGTCTTCGATGATCTCCGGACGCGTAATGCTGAGCAGATCGTTGTTCCCCTTCAAATCTCCCGGGACATCCTTCAGATCCTCATTGCGAAAGTCTTCCTCCGTCAGATTGTGACGCTGAATCATGGTGCCCATCGCTCCGTCCAAAAAGGCGATGCGCTTCTGAAAAATTTCCCGCAACTGCCCAAAGGACGCGGATTCGGGAATCTGTTTCTGCTTCGACATGAGACAAAAAGTAGGCATTTCCCAAGAGGGATCAACTATTAATCCATCAACGAATCAGGATTTATTGATATGTTGCATGACGCCCTCTTTCGGAAAAGATGCCATGCAACCACAGGTACGGTGAATATTCTCATGAGTCTTGCGGATTCTCTCACTGAAACCTCCTTCACGGCTAACCTCCCCAAACGCCTCCCCCGGACCGCGGAATTCATTCCGCCCCGCATGCCTCACGGCTCCCCTCCCTTCTCCTTCTCGTTGCCTTCACGCAAAAATCGATTACCATTTTGAATCGTGATCACGAAACGACTCGTCTTCCTCACCCTAATCCTCGGGATCAGCGGGCTGACCGCAGCGCCGCGTAAGGTCGTTTCCATCACCAACACCGAAGGAGTTACGATTGAGGCCGAAATCATTTCGGTTGTCCGATCGAAGAATGACGTCTCCTGGCTCTGCTTTCGAAAACCTAAAGGCAAAGACTTCTACCTCTATCCCTTTGCCTCCCTGACCCGTTCCTCCCTCGACCTCCTCTCCACGACCTTTCAGGGAAATGAACTCGTCGTCGTTGACGGATTGACGGGGCCCCAGCTCGACATGCTCGACGAATATCTCGCAGCGAGCCCCCGGGAACGACTCGTCCTCGAAGTGCAGGATGCCCGAAAGCGGGAACGCCTCCTCTCTCGAGAGTGGAAAAGACTGCAAAACCAAACTTGGCAAATCCAACAACAGCTCGCAGGAATTCAAGATCCCCAGCATAGAGTGCGCGTCGCCGCTCTCTTCCAGCAATCCCTGCGCGCCCGCGACCGCACCGGCAAACGCCTCGTCCTCCTCCAAGCCGAAATCCGCCGCATGGAAGAACGCATCGATCTGCTCAAGAGCATGGGAGTCCCCATCGAAGACGACCCATTCGCGGATTCAAACTGAGCAGCCCCCCCTTCCAACCAACTCGTTTCAGCTGAAGTCAATTTAAATTAACCTGGTTAATTAATTGACACGAATATTCTCCTCAAGAGTTTGGTTTGCCTTGCCACCTGGACTCCCCTTTTGCTTTGGCTGTCTCACCACATTCCGGCTCACGGAATTTTCTCTTCATGAAAGTTACAGTATTCTCCACCAAGCGCTACGACCGTCGCTCGCTCACCGAGGCCAACCACGACAAACACGAGTTCACTTTTATTCAGGATCGGCTTCGCCCCGAAACGGTTGCACTGGCGACCGAGGCGGATGCGGTTTGCCCTTTCGTCCATGACATCGTTGATGAGGAAGTCATCCGAACTCTCGCCGAGAACGACTGCCGATTGATCGCGCTCCGCTGCGCCGGCTTCAACAACGTCGACTTGGAGGCTGCCCGCAAATACGGGGTGACGGTGACCCGCGTTCCGGCCTATTCCCCCTACGCGGTCGCCGAATTTGCCGTCGGGTTGATCCTCAGCCTCAACCGCAAGATTCACCGAGCCTACTCCCGGGTGCGGGAATACGACTTCTCCATCGACGGCCTCGAAGGCTTCGACCTTCACGGGAAGACCGTCGGAATCATTGGCACTGGCAAGATTGGCGTAGTTTTCGCAGGAATCATGAAGGGCTTTGGCTGCAAGCTTCTGGCCTACGACCCCTACCCCAACGAGGAAATGAAAGCTCTTGGGGCCGAGTATGTTTCTTTGGACGATCTCTTCGCCCAGTCAGACATCATCAGCCTGCACTGCCCGCTGATGAAACAGACCCACCACATCATTGGAGCCGAAGCTCTCCCGAAGCTCAAGAAGGGTGTGATGATCATCAACACCAGTCGTGGTGGTCTCATCGATGCCGATGCCGCCATCGAAGGCGTCAAAGAGCGCATCATCGGCGCCTTGGGCCTCGATGTCTATGAAGAGGAGGAAGGCATATTTTTCGAGGACCACTCCGAGGGAATCATGGACGATGACCGACTGCTGCGACTCACCTCCTTTCCCAATGTCTTGATCACGAGCCACCAGGCCTTTTTCACCCGGGATGCCTTGGCCAACATCGCGGATGTGACCATCCGCAACCTCGACCAGTTTGAGGAAGACGGGAAGTGCGAATTTAGCCTCTGAGGAGTGCAAACTTCAGTTGGATATCGCTGATTTTTAGCGGCTTGCGAGGATTTCCGTAGAGAATAAGACCAAGCCGCCCCCCTCCAGCCCCGACACCGTCGGGGCCCCTACAGCCCTCCATGCCATTCGGCAAACTCGAGGTTGCTGACAAGCAAAGAAGGAGTCTGAAATGGGACCATAGCCAAAGTCCCCAGAACCAGAACTCCCCTCATACTTGTAGGAGGGGGGGACCGGCGTCAGCCGGTGGGGAGGTTCCCCGCGTTCGAAAATCCTGGGCGGCCTGGATTCAAACTGAATAGCCCGTGCAAACAGCCCCCTGCTCCCGATGAAAGCATTCAACCTTCGTACCGCAACCGCTCGAAAAATCCCGCCTCTCCGCCCGAGCCTTCGTAAAGAGGCCGTTTGAGGCAATCGATCGGACGATTCAAAATCTTTTCCGTTGCCCTGCCCGAATGTCCTTTTCAGTTTGAGATTGTGGAAGGTGGATACCAAGTCATTGCCCGTCGCTGGAGGCCGAAGCGCTTCGAGGATCTCGTTGGGCAGGAACATATCGTCCGCACGCTCTCGAATGCGATTGAGCGGGAGCGGCTGGCGCACGCCTACCTATTTATCGGCCCCCGTGGCACCGGGAAAACGAGTACCGCCCGCCTTCTCGCCTGCGCCCTGAACGGTTCGGAGAAACCTACGGTCAACTTCGATGCCGATTCCGACTTGGTTCAGGCAATAATGGGGGGCAGTTGCATGGATGTCATCGAGATCGATGGTGCCTCCAACAACTCCGTCGAGCAGGTTCGCGACCTCCGCGAGGATTGCCAATACCGCCCATCCCAGTGCCCCTTCAAGATCTACATCATCGACGAGGTGCACATGCTCTCGCAGGCGGCTTTCAACGCTCTCCTCAAGACTCTCGAAGAACCTCCCCCTCACGTTAAATTCATTTTTGCGACGACTGAGAGCAATAAAGTGCTCCCGACCATCGTCTCCCGCTGCCAACGCCTCGAATTTCGCCCGATCGACGATGCAGAAATCGTCCGTCGCCTCGGGGAGATCTCCAAAGCTGAGGAAATTAAGGTCGAGGACTCCGCCCTGCGGGCCATCGCCAAGCTGGCCAACGGTGGAATGCGCGATGCACAGTCCATTCTCGATCAATTGATTTCCTTCTGCGGCACCGAAATCAGCGAAGGGGATGTCCTCTCCGTCTTCGGGATGGCCGGCGAAGCGGACTTGGCCAAACTCGGACGCTCCCTCGCCGAGAGCGACTACGAAGGCCTGGTTTCCTGTGCCGACCGCTTCAGCCGCGAAGGGAAGGACCTTTCCCGGATCCTTACCGATCTTTCCGGACTCATCCGGGAAGCCCTGCTGGAAGCCATTCGTTCGGGGGGATCGAGCAACAAGCTGGGCCCGGTTCTCGAGATCGAACCTCTTCTGCGCATCCTCGACGCCCTCAAGGCGGGGGAACGGGCCGTGCAAAAGGGCCTCTCTGAACGCGTCAATTTTGAGGTTACGCTCCTTCGCGCCGTCGACCACGCCCGCACTCGACCCATCGATACTGTGATTCGCCAAATCAGCGACCTCGTTGGAACTGAACCTGCGGGTCAAAAAAAAAATTGAGCGAGTCCCCCCGGGCCGTGAACCCGTAAAAGAGGCCGCAACGGCCTCTCCTCCCCCCTCAGAGAAACCTCCAGAGCCCGAAAAATCGGACGACGAGGAGGTAGATTCCGGAAATCTCGAGGATACCACGGACTACTCTCCCCACGCCATCTATGGTTCGGATGAAGAGGATTCCAACGAACCTCCCCCCGACTACGAACCTCCCAAGCCCAAGAAGGCTCGGAAGCCCAAGCAATGGGAAGATGGGGAACACATCGACCTCGAAGCGGCCGTGGCAGAGGCCTCCGACCTCCCGGTCTCCGTCAACGAATTGGAGGCTCTCATCGCCAAAACTCCGCCCGAACTCCGCAAATTCCTCGAAGATGAGTTCAGTGCCGAATTTCTTGGACCCATTGTCGTCGATCCGAAAAAATTAGACTAACCATTCATCCAGCCATGACCGATCCATCCTCCACTTCTTCGCCATTCCCCCCGAAGCTCGCCCCGTCGATGCTCGCGGGGAATCACGCCAATCTTCGTGACGGCTTGGAGAAGATCTTAAAGCTACCAATCGAATGGCTGCACCTGGACATCATGGATGGCCACTTCGTTCCCAACCTGAGTTTCGGCCCCAAAACCATCGACGACCTGCGACCCATTGCGCCGGACCTTTTCTTCGACACCCACCTGATGCTGGCCCGCCCCGATCTCATGATCGATGCCTTTGCCAAGTCCTCTGACCAAATTACGATCCACGTCGAACCCTTCTACCCCATTCGCGAGACCCTACACGCCATTCGCGACAAAGGCCTCAAAGCCGGGCTCGCCCTCAACCCGGGCACTCCTCTCGAACGAGCTCTCCCTTTTCTCGAGGAAATCGATCTCCTCCTCCTCATGACCGTCCAACCGGGATTCGGAGGACAGTCTTTCCGCACCGAGGTCTTGGAGAAAATCCAAGCCGCCGACCAGATTCGCCGGGAGAAAGATCTCCCCTTCCGCATCGAAGTCGATGGAGGCGTCGACGCCGAAACCGGCCCCCAATGCCGTCAAGCCGGGGCCGATACCTTTGTCTGCGGAACCGCCTTCTTCAAAGCGGACAATCTCGAGAAATTCCGCCAGGGAATCGAAGAGTAACATCGAGGCCCCCAAAAAGCCGCCCTTAGAATCAGTTACTCGATTCGCTAGGATCACCAGGAATGATCGAGCCGGTAGCCGTGAAGGCCATGAACAAGACGTGGCCCGCCAGCCGCCTAGGTGGGCGCTAAAGCAACCCACCCACAGTGAAGGGATCAAAACCTCCGAACCCTCGCTCAAATTTTCTCAGAAATGTGCTGAACCCACATTTCCATAAGCCATGCGGTTGGAGAGGCCAGAGAGGAGGCTGTTCCGGGCCCGTGCCGGCAACGACAGTGTCCTTCTCTACTGGGAGATGGAAACCACCAACGACCGCCGATGTGGGCGGTCACGGTGTTCCCAGAGGAAGATTCCCTGCCAGGTTCCGAGAGCGAGCCGACCATTGATCACCGGAATGGATTCCGAGGAACGGGTCAGGACCATTTTAATGTGGCTCGGCATATCATCCGGCCCCTCGAGAGTATGCTCGTAGCCCGTGCCATCGGGGACCATCTCATCCATATACCGCTCCAAATCCGCCTGCGCAGTCGGATCCGCATTCTCCATCAAGACCAAGCTGCAGCTGGTATGACGGCAAAAAACAAGCGCCAGCGCCTCTGAGGCACCCGCGCTTGAGACCGCTGATTGAACGCGGTCGGTGATTTCATACAATCCTCTCCCCCCTGTTTCGACCGAGAACGTGTTGTTCGTGACCGACACCGGGAACTAGGGAAAGGAAAACCGTTCGAGGTCTTAGGCCTTAACGACCTTGCCCGCTTTCAGGGCTTTAGCCGACACCCAAATCCGCTTCACT
Source organism: Puniceicoccus vermicola (assembly GCF_014230055.1). NCBI lineage: Bacteria > Pseudomonadati > Verrucomicrobiota > Opitutia > Puniceicoccales > Puniceicoccaceae > Puniceicoccus > Puniceicoccus vermicola. The sequence continues at coordinate 12,303 of NZ_JACHVA010000028.1, forward strand.
TGCCCGTTGGGCATGCGAACGCGAACCCGTTGCAGGTTGGGTCGGAAGGTGCGTTTGGAATTCTTCACGACGTGCGTGCCGATCCCTCCGCTCTTCTTGGATTGACCCTTGCGAGTGATTTTACCTCCCCGAATGGGACGACGACCTGTGATTGCGCAAATTCTAGACATGATGAATCTTGGGAAAACGGAGAAGAAAAACGGGTTGATCCCTATCGGGCAACCCTAAAGCGATAAAAAAAACACGCGCCTCAAAGGCGCGTGTTTAAAAAACGCTTTCTTGGGCTGGCGTGATACGCATTACGCACAGGAAGCCATACGCCCGCGTTATTAACTTTGTCTTGAATCCTGAAAAAACTAAAAGGCCAGCATCTCAATGTGTCAACGCTTCTGAAGGTTCAAACAAGACACAACCGGGCACTTTCCGATAAAGGTTCTCAAAAATTACAACGCGACCGGAAAGCTCTTTTCTTTTTGGTTTTCCACAGCGTCAAAAATGCGCTAATATCCGAGCCATGCCAAAGCAAGTTTCATTCGCATTCGACATCGGCCATGCCAGCATTGGTTGGGCAGCTATCAAGAAGAACGGTGCGGTCCCGGAACTTCTTGGTTGCGGAGTCGTGACCTTCAGACCTGACGATTGTCAAAACCACCAGCGTGCGGCATTTCGTCGAGGACGCCGTCACATCGCAGCGACCCGAAACCGGATGAAGCGCTTAGAGAGTCTTTTGCTTCACCTAGAAGTATTGTCGAAAATTGATATCCAAAATGCCCGTGAGAACCCCCACCCTTGGCCATGGCTACTTGCTGCACAGATTCTAACTGGTCAGCGCCAAGCTCTAACTTGGGCAGAGCTATGGGCGGTGATTCGCTGGTATGCACACAACCGCGGTTATGATGGAAACGCGCTCTGGTCGGGCGAAGAAAATGAGGACGATAAGGAGGACACACAGAAGGTGGAAAACGCCAATCGCTTGATGGGCCTTTATCAAACCTCAACCATGGCAGAAACCGTTTGCGCCTTTCTTGGAGTCGATCCCGCAAACACAAAAAATCCTTCTCTCGAATCCTATTTCAAAGGCCAGGATGCCGCCTTTCCTCGATCAGTTGTGCGAGCAGAAGTCGTTCGAATTCTGGAAGTCCACTTCGAAAAACTGCCAAGGTGCGATAAGGCATTTGTCGAGGCGCTCTGTGGCGCAGAAAGAGATTCTTGGAAACGCATTCCCTGCCCATCCATCCGCCTACCCAAACGATTTCACGGAGGTTTGCTTTTCGGGCAAATGGTTCCCCGATTCGACAACCGCATTATTCCTCTCTGCCGGATCAGTGGAGAAAAAACACCGGACAAGAACTGTCGGGATTTTTACCGCTTCCGGTGGGGAATGCTTCTCTGCAATCTAAGGGTTTCTGATGACGAAACAGAATCCCGTCGTCTAAACGCCGCGGAACGGCAACTGGTCCATCAGGCGATACAAATCAACGGATACCTTACGCCTACCGGTTTGAAAACTGCCATAGAAAAGGCAACCGGAGCCACTCCGATCAATGTGGATCAGATGTTCATGACTCCGGAAATGGAAAAAGCGCTGGTCCTCGATCCCGTTCGACGTGAGATCTCTTCGCAGAAAATCTCCCCGATTTGGGAGACCATTCCCGAACGCTTCCAAAAGAGATTCGCCGGACGGCTATTTAAGAATCGCAGAGCTAGTTTGGCTCAATGGAGGGAGGATCTCGCCGAGGGCGGCGTAGAGCTTTCAGCTTTCGACCAGAGCGTTGAGTACAGTTATGAAGCCTATGCGAAGCGTAAGAAAAAACAAAAACTCGACCTACCCGAATTTTGCAGCGAGAGAATCTCCGTAGCATCCGCTAGTGGAAGAGCCCCCTATTCGCGTACACTCATGGCTGAAGCTTGGGAAGCTGTATTCGATGACAGTAAGCCGGATCCCAAAGACCGGGGTGGATGCCTGGAAGAATCCTTAGAAGTCGTGACCAGGCAAATTCAGAGATCGATTGACGAGAAAACGAACAACCACCTAGTCCGCCATCGTCTTTTGATTTTTCAGGAATTGCTCAAGGATTTAATCAAAAATTATGCGGACGATGACTCAGCGAACGTCGATATAGTAGCTCTGGAAGTCATTCGGGATCTGCAAGAATTTTCTGCCAAAACAGCCAAAGAGAAAGCCCAATTAATGGGTCTAAAACTCGCCGACCACCGCAGAGCCGTAAAGCTAATCGAGAAGGAGCTGGAAAAATATGGTGGGGAATACCGGATCAGCGCAGGCTTAATCAAAAAGGTTCGTATCGCGACGGACTTGAATTGGACCTGTCCTTTTACCGGAAAACACTACTGCTTCGACGACTTAGTAAGAGGCAATGTCGATAGAGAACACATTATTCCGCGCTCGTGGCGACCCAGCGATGCCCTCGATGCTCTGGTTCTCACTTGGCCCGAGGTAAATCGATTGAAGGGCCAGCGCACTGCTTGGGAATTTATGGAACAGCAAAACGGCGGACAAGTTCCAGGGACAGATCTACGACTTCAGCCCCTCGCAAACTACGAAAAATTCGTCGATTCGCTAAAACCGAGATTCGATCCTCGCAAAGGACAACGGGACTTCATCGACGACGATCTCCGAAAATATCGGCGTAAGATGCTCTTACGCGTCAAGCACTTCGATAAACGAAAAAAGCCGGAGGGCGAAGCAGGCGGATTTACGGGCCGAGACCTCACCCAAACAAGCCACCTAAACAAACTGGCAGTATTGCAGGCTCGGGATATCCTTGATCGACCCTACGACGACACGGTGTGGAGTCTGGCTGGCAGCGTTACAGCCGCCGTCCGCAAGGCTTGGAAGCTTGAAGGCTGCCTTGCCCGGGCTTGCCCCGAAACGGAAGGTAAAACGAAAACGGATATTCGCGAAATAACCCATCTGCATCATGCACTGGACGCGGTTACTATCGGATTGGCAGCCTTCTACTTTCCGAAGAACGGTAAACTCTGGGACTTGATGAGTCGACGCCAGATCTCGCGTAAAGAAGATCAAACCGAATTCGAATCCCTCAGCCGCTTGCCTATCCGCTTTACGAAGAACGGTAAATGGGAAGTTCCCGAGGTGCGTCCTAAGCTCAAGAACCAAATCTCCGAACGACTGTTGGAAAAACGCGTAATTCAGCATCAGCCGAAGACCATGCGCGGTCTGAAAGTACAGCAAAATACATGGAGGGTTCTTCACGAAGACCCACAGGATGAGAATAAGATGGTCATCACGATTGCTAATCGCGATGAGAACAAGAAACGAAAGCGAAGCACCAAAACCGAGCGAAAAAGCAAGCTTCTCGGACTCAGGCCAAAGGGCGAACAAGGAAAGTTGGCTAAACTGAAGGGAAGTTTGATCATCGAAGAAAATTACGGCGTGATTCTTGATCCAGAAATTCGAGTCCTTCCCCACCTCAATGTCTTCGAAGAAATCGCAAATGCCAGAAAGACCAATGGAGGCGTCAATCCACGAGTAATTCGCGGCGGTAGTCTCATTAAAGTAGAGAAAGGTCGGTATGAAGGTGTTTGGAAGGTCTTCTCGATCAAAGACGCCAAGGCTGGATTTCTCATCGACATGGCCTCTCCCGAAATAGTGAAAGCAGCCAATAAAGTTCGAGGATGCGTGATGAATGCGCGATTGAATAGCTTATTGAAGGGTAGACTAACAATTCTCGAACCTGACTATACGGGTCATTTCGAGTGACGACATGTCCTACCACATCGTCAACATCGACTCTCCCCGCTGCAGCATCAGTTGCAAACACGGTCAGTTGACCTGTACGAACAAAGACGGAAGTCGCCAGCAAGCTCCCATAGAAGATATCGCGGCAATCGTCATAACGAGCTTTTCCGCTCAACTTCACAGCCACCTATTACTCGAAGCTGCCAAGCACGGAGTTGCTCTTGTCATCTGTGAACGTTTCCAACCAATAAGCCTCCTTCTTCCAGCAAATCGCTCCACCGACACCCTTCTGACAAAAGCCGCTCTCAGTCTCGACAAAAAAAAAGTCGATACTCTCTGGAGAAAAACCGTCGATGCGAAGTGTGCAAACCAGGCATCGCTCGCAGCTGAAATGGCTCCAAACCATCCAAAGATAGAAACGCTACGAAAAAGAGCTGCAAGCAAAGCGCCCGGAAAAGAAAGCACCTGCGCTCGCTACTATTGGGGCATTTATGCCGAATCTCTTCATTTGGAAAATTTCAAACGTGGACGGGAGGAAGGAGGGGCGAACGATCTACTCAACTTCGGCTACGCAGTGCTCCTTTCTCTTCTCCTTCAGAAACTCTTTGCCTACGGGCTCGACCCCACTCTCGGAATCTCCCATGAAATTCGCGAGCGCTCGACACCGCTGGCCTACGATTTGATGGAACCTTTCCGCCCTTGCGTCGATTGGCGGGTGGCAAGATGGCTCCAAGAGGAGACGGGCATGGGTGACTACAGAGTCGATGGCAAGTTCCGACGCTACGTGACAGATTTCACTATGGAACGTATCGGATACCTCGGCATCGAGATGGACTTTCGAAACTGTTTGGAATCAGTCGTTCGCAGTTTCCGGCAAGCGGTCATGACAGGACAAACGCGAACCTATAAACCATGGACTCCCCCCAATTCAAAATGGGCTGGTTAGTTGTCGCTTTCGACCTGCCAGTCACTGAAAAGGAAGCCCGTAAAGCTTACACGGACTTTCGCAAATACCTGTTGCGGGACGGATTCCAAATGATACAGTTCTCAGTGTATGCGAGGCCAATGGTCACCCACTCCCGAATGCAGACCCATATTCGACGCGTGGAAAAAGAAATTCCACCCAATGGAAGCGTTAGAGCTTGGTATGTCACCCAAGCTCAGTGGCAACGAAGTCTCGTCATCTACGGCAAACCAGCCGAAAAACAGCCCGCAGAAGGCCTTCCGGAACAGACAATTTTTTGGTAACCCCTTCTTAATCAGCAGACTGGCGAAAGCCAGTCTGCCGGATTAAGCTTTGGATTCAAGGCAAAGCTGGTGCTTACGATTTTAAGGCATTCATCCAAGTCTGCCGGATTAAGCTTTGGATTCAAGGCAAAGCCAATAATTGCCTATTATGGACCGTAAAGCAAGTCTGCCGGATTAAGCTTTGGATTCAAGGCAAAGCCGCGGCAACGGCTACCTCAGCGCCGCCGCAGTCTGCCGGATTAAGCTTTGGATTCAAGGCAAAGCGCTCCAGCTCCTCGCGCCGCGGATCATTTTAGTCTGCCGGATTAAGCTTTGGATTCAAGGCAAAGCCTGGATGTGGGGTTCCAGATGTGGCGGCCAGTCTGCCGGATTAAGCTTTGGATTCAAGGCAAAGCTGAGAGCATGGTCCGCACGTACGACGCCTTAGTCTGCCGGATTAAGCTTTGGATTCAAGGCAAAGCACGCTAACCTACCGCGCGAAGAGATTCTCAAGTCTGCCGGATTAAGCTTTGGATTCAAGGCAAAGCGGGTATTCGCCGTTGAAGGGAAAGGTGACGAGTCTGCCGGATTAAGCTTTGGATTCAAGGCAAAGCGTAAAAATTGACGGCAAGATCATCTCTGCAGTCTGCCGGATTAAGCTTTGGATTCAAGGCAAAGCCGCCTTCACCTGGCCGCCTCATCCATCATTGCCTCGCCATCCTCCAAGGATTCGGTCAACCATCGCAGGTGTTCGATCATCCGATCGACCCGAGCCAGTGTTCCAGCCCCGGAGAGAAGGCCCAGCTCCCGGTAGCTCATGCGCCCTTTGACCAATAGAATCGTTCCGGTGGTGGATCCGAGGTCCTTCAAAATCCGCTCGCACATGCTCGAAGTGATTTTCTCCGAGATCCAATCGGGCCGGTTGGTGGTGATGGTGATCCGCTTGTTAAATTCTTTCGTCGGGCCATTGACCTTGATCAACTTCTTAAACTCGCTCCGCTCCAGACGATTCATCCCCTTCTTCGAGCGAATCAAGAGAATGCAATCTTCGCGCAGCGCCGTCTGCAGGTGAACCGCCGTTTCGGAATGACGGGAATCTTTCAGCCCAGCCGACATGGTCTGCACGCTCATCTCACGCTCGTCCCACTTCCCGTAGACACTCGGAGATGCCTTAAACAGGCCAAAGCCCTTGGCCTCGGGCTGCGTGACCTCGAGATCATAATTCTCTGCCAAAAATTCGAAGTTCTTCTGAATCGACCGCCAAGAGCCTCGATTCAGAAAAAAACCAATTAGGATGACGGCCAAAACCAAAAGAACCACCCAAACGACGATTTCCAATTCCATGAAAACTTACTAGCTCCCCTCGAAGAACGATACGAGGAGAATCGGCGCCCTGAAAAAAGTCGGCAGATTGTTCGAAATTGGACGGATTCAAGCTGACAATCCCCTTGCCAGTGATCCGGCCGAAATGGATTCTAAAAAACAGAATGAGCAACGACCCAACAGCCGCTACCAAAAACCTGTGCGACATCATCGTCGCCCTCGATGTCCCTGCCAAAGAGGAGGCCACCCACATCCTCGATCGACTCGAGGACCGACCCAAGTGCGTCAAGATTGGCCTCCAACTCTTCACCCGCTACGGCCCAAGTCTGGTCGAAGCCATCGCTTCGCGCGGATGTAAGATCTTCCTCGACCTCAAGCTCCACGACATTCCCAACACCGTCGCCCACGCGATTGAGAGTCTCGCCCATCTTCCAATTGAATTGTTGACCATCCACGGACTGGGAGGCCCGGCCATGATTCGCGCCGCCGCCGAAGCCCGCGACCGCACGGGTTCATCCATGAAGATTCTCGCAGTGACGATTCTTACTTCGATGGATGAGGAACAGATGAGCGCCGTCGGTCTCCAGGACTCCCCGAAAGAGGGAGCCAAACGTCTGGCCAAGATGGCTCTCGCAGCCGGCGCGGACGGTATCGTCTGCTCGGCCCTCGAGGTCGAGACGATGCGCGAAGAATTTGGCCCGGAGCCGATCCTCGTCGTCCCCGGCATTCGACCTTCGGGTTTTGAGAAAGGTGACCAAAAGCGGGTCATGACCCCAGGTGAAGCCGCCAAAGCGGGCTCCACCCACTTGGTCATCGGCCGTCCCATCGTCAAAGCTGCCGATCCGGTCCTCGTTTACGACCAGATCACGGAAGAAATCGCCGCCACAACCAAATAGAAATATGATGCCGTCCCACAGTCGGCCCTTGGGAAGTGCCCGTCCCTCCGGAGTCCGCGCCATTCTTCTCGCTGCCGGAAAAGGCACTCGGATGAAAGGTGCGGTCGACGACAAGATTCTTGTGCCCATCGAGGGCAAAAGCAGTTTTCGCCGCAGTTTCGACACTTTTCTCTCCAGTGCGATTTTCGACGGCATCGTCGTCGTTTACCGCGATCTCGAGCAGAAGGAAAGACTAGCTGCTGAGCTCGCTGACACTTCCGCTGACGGCGATCTCCCTCCGGTCAAGTGGGCCCAGGGCGGATCGCTCCGTCAGGACTCCGTCTTCGAAGGGCTCGCCACTGCCGGAATCGACACCGAGTACGCCTTCATCCACGACTGCGCTCGTCCCCTCGTCAAAGCCGAGGATATTGAGCGTCTGTTCGAGCGGGTCGTTCAGGATAAAGCCGCCTCGCTGGCACGTCCGGTCACCGACACGATCAAACGGGTAAACCGTCGCCGGACGAATTCCCGCAAATGCGTGCTTAAGGAGATCGACCGCCGCGGATGCTGGTCAATGGAAACTCCGCAAGCCTTCGAGTATAACCTGATCTTCGACGCCTACCAGAAAGCACGGCAAGATACCGTGGTCTATACGGACGACACTTCCGTCGCTTCCGCAGCAGGGGTCAGAATCACTCTCGTCGAACCCTCATTTCCCAATCCCAAGATCACCCGTCCTGGGGATTTGGCTCTGGCCGCCTTCCTCGTTCGCAACCCGGATTTGATCCAAAAGGAGCCGGAATGAGTCTCCCCCCATTTCGCACAGGCCTCGCCTACGACGTCCACCGGTTCGCTCCAGAGCGCCCACTGGTTCTGGGCGGTGTCACCATTCCCGACGCTCCGGGCCTCGACGGGCATTCGGACGCTGACTGCCTGACCCACGCGGCCAGTGACGCCATCCTCGGCGCCCTCGCCCTCCCGGATATCGGCTTCCACTTCCCCCCCGGCGATCCTTCCTGCCTCAATATCGACAGCCAGAAGATCCTCGCCTTTGCGGCGGAAAAGGCCGCGGAGCTCGGATACAAAATTGGCAATCTCGACGTCATGATCATCGCCGAGAAACCCAAGATCAGCCCCTGGACCGGAAAGATGCGCGAGCGCCTCGCCGCAACCCTCGGGATCGGAACCGACCAAGTCGGCATTAAGGCCACGACCAACGAGGGCCTCGGCTCAATCGGCCGCGGCGAGGGTATTTCCGCCATGGCGACGGTGCTGCTGTATCGGGAGTAGAAGCGGGAGAGCAGACCGCGACGGATCCGAATTTCCTGAACAGATGCGTTGTCCCAAGACGCCCCATAGCCCACCACAAAACTACCAACTCAGACCTCGATGAAAATCAACGAAATCGCCTTCACTTGCTATCCCGTAACCGACATGAAACGCTCCCGCGCCTTTTACGAAGGGGTTCTTGGGTTAACCGTTACCATGGACAGCGAAACGGAAGGTGCTCATTGGGTCGAGTTCGACATTGGCTCGGGAACGCTGGCGATCGGTAGGGCCCCCGGCATGGTTCCCAGTGAAAACGGCGGTTCGGTAGGCCTCGAGGTCGATGATTTCGATGCAGCGATCGCCGAACTCAAGGATGCTGGCGTAGAAATCCACTTCGGCCCCATCGAAACACCCGTATGCTTCATGGCATTTGTCAGAGATCCCGACGGGAATTCTGTGGGAATTCACAAGCGCAAGCCAGGTCACTCTTGACCGAGCCTCGCAGGATCGAGAGCCGACGATCCCCTACCCTGCGGTTGATTCCTAAACGCTTCGCAAAGGTCTCGGGAGCGGTTCGACGTTTCTCACCTTACGATCATTCGCTTGGCGCAGCAATCTGCGAGGGGTTCACCCCTTCCCGTAGCTCGATCGTTGCGAGCACCTTCGGCACATACATCCGGGTTTCCGAGGGCAACACGGCGGCGATGCCATTAAAGTCAGTCGCCGATTGCTCCCGCATTAATCGCCGCACCCGGCCCTCCCCCGCGTTGTAAGCGGCAAAGACAAGCGGCCAGGATTCGAAACGCCCGTAGAGGTAACGCAAATACTTCGCTGCGGCCGAGGCACTTTTCGAGGCGTTGACTCGCTCATCGTCGGGCGTCACCTCCAGCCCCATCCATTCCGCCGTCGCTGGCATGAACTGGAAAAGGCCCTTTGCACCGACAGGACTGATCGCTTCCGGATCGAAGGAGGACTCCACCTCGGCCAGCCAAATGAGCTCGGTCGGCACGCCTTTCTCGGCGAATTTGCCTTTGACCAAAGGCAGCAACCCCGGCGCGGGCTGAGGTGCCTGACGCTCCGCGATCCGGTGCCTCCAAACTCTCAGGTCCATGACGTAGTCGTCCCGAAACTCCTCCACCTGCTCGGGGGTCGGTTGCGTCTCGGATTGTTCGACGACCTCGGCCGCTTCCTGTCGCGACCAATTGGCAACCACGGCATAATCGTATCGCTGGAGCAGCCAAGCCACATAATGACGACCATTCTCGGTCTGAGACAGGGCCAACATCATTTGCGGGATCATCGCCTCGAAGCTCGCCAAGTCGTCGAGTTGATTGGACTCCAGGGCGGTCTGCAATTGTGTCGCCAATCCCTGCAATTCATCCGGCGTGAAGGCGAGGTCGGGCAACTCTCCGTTTTGCCAAGCCTGCCCCATATCCAAAGCCAAATCGACGACTTGATCGACCTGCTCACGGGAAATCTCGGGGGTCTGGCCGAGAAGAGAAAGGGAAGACAGGGAAAAAAATGAAAGCCCGAGGGCGCGAATTCCAAAAATCATGCCGTGAACAAGCACTTTGGCTCGAAAATAGCAAGAGAGTCGAGCGAGGTGATGCATAAGATTCTTGTAATCAAGAGCAAACACCTCTCTCCTCAAATTTCTGTTCATGAATCCAACCTCTGAAATCCAGGATCTCGCCCGCAAAGTCGAAGAACAACTATCCGCCCGCCGCGTGGTTCTGACCATGGGGGGCGAGCCGACTTACATCCCCCATCAACCGCGGGGCGCCGAGTGGAACTTGGAGGCGATGGGCCCCGAAAAGTTGAACTACGCCCACAAGATGGCCTCCAATCTCCTCGAAGATGAGTGCCCCGGCGCCGTAGCACTCCAAGTCTTCGGCAAGTGGTATCCGGGCGAACCTCTCCCCCGATGGAATGTCGTCCTCCTCGACAATCCCGGCGATGTCCTCTGGCCCAATCGCGATACCCTACTCCTCTCCAAGCGCGACGGACGCAACCACTCACGCGATGCGACCAGACTGGCCAAAAAAGTCGCCGAAAAGCTGGGACTTTCCGACTTTCTCATGCCGGCCCGCAATCCCTCTGCCCCCAAGCGTAACACTTGCGGATGGGTCCTCCCCCTCGATTTCGTCGAAGAGGAATGGACTTCCGAAAAATGGCCTTGGTCGAAGGAAAACCCCATCCCTCTCTTCGCCGGAGATTCGCAGATCGGCCTCCGCCTGCCCTTGGGAGACCTTCCCGAGGATGCCCTCCGACGCGCCTTGACCGTCGAATGCATCGACGGTGCGATCCACCTCTTCATCCCGCCCTTGGAATGGGCCGGCTTCCGCAAGCTGATTTCCTTCTTCTCCGAAACCGTAGAGGAGAACAACCTCACTGACATCATCCTTTGTGGATACGGTCCCAGCGGAGCCCCCGAAACCGTCCGCACCTTCGGTCTCGCCGCTGATCCCGGCGTCTTGGAGATCAATCTCCCCGCCTGCACGGACTGGGTCTCCTACCGGCACAATCTTCTGGCCGCCGACACGGCCGCCCGCAAAGCGGGTCTCACAACCACCCGACTGCAACTCAATGGCGGAGTCAACGGAACCGGGGGAGGATCCCACCTCGCCTTCGGGGGCACTTCCATCGAGACCAACCCCTTCCTCGAGCGCCCCAACCGCATCGCATCCATTCTCCGCTACTGGCAACACCACCCCGTCCTGTCCTACGCATTTTCCGGGCAGTATGTCGGCCCCGGATGTCAGGCACCGCGATTCGATGAGGGCCCCACCCACAGTCTCTACGAGACCGAGGTCGCCTGCGAAGGAATGGAGTCGATTCGCGGATCTTTTGACCCCTTCTGGATCGATCAGTTCCTCCACAATCTGATGACCGATGCCTCGGGCAACACCCACCGGGCGGAATTGTGCTTCGATAAATTCTACAACCCGACGGCCCCCAACGGCTGCATCGGCATTATCGAATTCCGAGCCTTTGAAACGCTTCCCGACACGGACTTGATGGCGACCGTATCGCTCCTGATCCGCACCATCATCGCCCGCCTCGTCAAACGACCTTTCGGGAGACGGCTTCGCCGCATGGGAAAACAACTCCACGACTATTTCTTCCTGCCATCCTGGCTCTGGGAGGATTTGCAGGAGGTCTGTGAAGATTTGACCAAAGCCGGGTTCCCCTTCGACCCGGAATGGCTGCGCCCAGTCTTCGAATTCCGGTTTCCCGAACGCGGAAAGATGGAAGTTTCCGGTGGAGACCTCATTCTTCGCCAAGCCTTGGAATCCTACCCTCTGATGGCCGAGGAATCACAAGGTCTCTCGACCGTCCGCAAGGTCGACAACTCTACGGATCGACTCGAAATCCTTCTGCCGGATCACAGCGTCCTCGAAAAAGGCTACCTCTTGGTCAATGGAATCGAGATGCCGTTTACGAAGCATAGCGCCGGGATGGTCTGCGGGCTCCGCTACAAATGCGCAAGCGCTCACCCTGCCCTCCATCCAAACGTTCCGATCCAGTCGCCTCTTCTCTTCGAGTGGGTCGATCAGAAAACGGGCAAGGTTGCAACCGCCGCCCGCTACCACCACTGGCACCCAACCCAACCAGTTTACGACGGCTTCCCCACTTCGGAAGAAGAGGCCGAACAGCGCCGCAAAGATCGGTGGATCCCCGCCCCCGAGAGGGAAGGACTCATCGCTCGAGGACGTCCACCACGGACTTCGCCCGAGTTCAAGGTCACCGTCGATCTTCGTCGCCAGCAATTCTAAGAGCCTTCCAAGCTTTCTCAAATCTCGGCGGGAAAGCCCACCCCCTGTCCGACAACGAATATTGCCAGGGTGACTGTTGAGCGACTAGGTTTCCTTCTGTGAAAACCTCTATCCTGCTCATCACCCTTAGCGGCGAAGACCGCCCCGGAATCGTTAGCGAAACTGCAGCAAAAGTGCACGCCCACCAAGGGAACTGGGAGCGCAGCCGCCTGATTCACCTTTCCGGACGATTCGTCGGACTTCTTCAGGTCAGCGTCCCTGAGGATCAGCGGGAATCTCTCCGCGCCGATCTCCTCTCCATCGAAGGTCTCGAATTGACCATCGCTGACGGCACGGGAAGCCGCAGCACCAACGCCACTTCCTTCCAAGTAAAGCTCGTCGGGGCCGACCACCCGGGAATCGTCAACGAAGTCTTCGGAGCCCTCTCTTCTCTCGGGCTGAACGTGGAATCCATGTCCACCCGCACCGAAGCCGCCGCCGATTCCGGAACTCTCCTTTTCCGGGCCGAAGCTCGGCTATCCTCGCGCGAGCCGATGCAGGAGGCCACCGTCCAAGACCACTTGGAAGAACTCGGGCAAGATCTCCTCGTCGAAGTTTCGGCGAACGAAGCCGGTTGATTTTTCTCTGCGGTGAATCCGGCCTACCGCAGTGCAGTTTTCCTGGTGGAGGGAACTCTACCCGCCACCCACTTCTCCATTGTCACCGCCTACAATCCGAACGGAGTCCTCACTGATTCTGCATCCAACGCCGTCGCCGATCAGCAACTCCTCCAGGCCATTCAACAGACCGGAGAGTCACCCGTCAGAATTACCGGCATGTCCCCCGACCGTTCTCATCAAGAACTCGGATGGTCGATTGAGGACGAAGAAGAAGCCCTCCGACTCGCTCAAAAATTTTCCCAAGTCGCCCTCTATCGAGTGATCGAGGAAGACCTCTTCCTCATCGAACGAGAAACGGGAACCCGCGAAAAACTCGGAAAATGGCAGGACTTTGTTCGTCAATAGACCAACCGCTTTCCTTCTTTTTCCTTTCGCTCCGTCCCTTCTTTCGATTAGAACCAACTCATTCCAAAGCGAGGGTAGCTCAGTTGGATAGAGCATCGGCCTTCTAAGCCGGCGGTCGTGGGTTCGAATCCCACCCCTCGTGCCAACGCCTTCGCGAAGCGAAAATCGATCCCCCCCTGTCACGCCGTAGCACGTACCCGGGTGCCTAAAATCACGCGCACATCACTGGTTCGGCCCGTCCAACCAAACGCATCCTTAGCACCTGCGAAGGCGGATCGTGCCAACGCCTTCGCGAAGCGAAAATCGATCAAAAACCACCCCCCTGTCACGCCGCAGCACGCACCCGGGTCCCCAAAATCACGCGCACTTCACTCGTTCGGCACCTCCGACAAAACGCATCCTCAACACCGGCGAAGGCGGATCGTGCCAACGCCTTCGCGAAGCGAAAATCGATCCCCCCCTGTCACGCCGCAGCACGCACCCGGGTCCCCAAAATCACGCGCACATCACTGGTTCAGCCCGTCCAACAAAACGCATCCTTAGCACCGGCGAAGGCGGATCGTGCCAACGCCTTCGCGAAGCGAAAATCGATCCCCCCCCTGTCACGCCGCAGCACGCACCCGGGTCCCCAAAATCACGCGCACATCACTGGTTCAGCACTTCCGACAAAACGCATCCTCAACACCGGCGTAGGCGGATCGTGCCAACGCCTTCGCGAAGCGCGAAATCGATCCAAAAACACCCCCCTGTCACGCCGCAGCACGCACCCGGGTTCCCAAAATCACGCGCACATCACTGGTTCAGCACCTCCGACAAAACGCATCCTCAACACCGGCGAAGGCGGATCGTGCCAACGCCTTCGCGAAGCGTTCCTGCAAACAGCGGAGTCTATCCTTCCAGCTTGGCGGTAAAAAGGGCTTCGATCAAAGGGTCCAGACCTTCGCCCAACTCGGCGCAGATCGGGAAAACGGGACAATCGATTCCGTCCTTCAAGCGCTTCAGGTTTTCGTCGAAACCCGGGAGGTCCGTCTTATTGGCGGCAACAAACATCTGCTTCTTCACCAACTTCTCGTCGTAGAGTTCCATCTCCTTGAGCAAGACTTTGTAATCTTCGACCGGATCGCGCCCATCTGTCGCCGCTCCATCGATCACGATCAAGAGGACACGACAGCGCTCAACGTGGCGCAAGAATCGATGTCCGAGACCCCGATTCTCTGCGGCTCCCTCAATCAGACCGGGAATATCCGCAATCGCGAGTTTCCGGTAGTCATGGTTCTCATTCTCCGAAGTCATCCCCACAAAGGGATCGACCGTGGTAAACGGATAAGGGGCGCTCTTCGGAGTCGCATTGGTCAATCGGGCGAGAAGCGTCGATTTCCCCGCATTGGGAAACCCGATCAGTCCGACGTCCGCGATCGTCTTCAACGAAAAGGTAAACTCGCCGAATTGTCCCGGCTTGCCTTCGGTAAACTCGCGAGGAGCTTGGTTGGTGGAAGACTTGAAGTGAAGATTTCCCAATCCACCTTGTCCTCCTTTCAGCAGACGGTAACGCTGATCGTGCTCGAGAAGCTCACAGACGACCCGACCATTCTCGTTCTTCACAGTCGTCCCAATCGGAACCATGAGCGTCTCATCGTCCCCGTTCTTTCCATCCTTTTGACTGCCTTTGCCACTCTCTCCGTTCTGCGCCTTCCAATGCGGCTGGAAACGGAATGCCCGCAAGTCGCTGACATTGCGATCTGCCTGCAAATAGAGATCCCCCCCTTTGCCGCCATCGCCTCCATTGGGCCCACCCTTGGGAATATATTTAGCCCGATGAAAACTGGCACAACCGTGCCCACCGTTTCCGGCACGAAGAATAACTCTGGTCTGATCGTAAAACATAATTGGTGAGGAGAGTGTGCGGGTTTCTCCCTCAACTTCTACAACAAAGATCAGCCTTTCATGAACCCGGTCTATTTTCACTGACGCAGAATCACCCTCATCATTGGATTCTCGCGTTCTCCGGAGCTGGACCCAGCAAAGTCGCCACGAATCCCCATTCCGTTTGACGAATCGTTTCTCGACAAGTAATGAGATTTCATCGGCACTGAAAAGAAACACTACTCACCACGATTAGATTTAAAAATGGAAGAACCATTGAGCTACGAAGATAGAATCCGGATCGGATTCGATAAAATTGACAATGACCTCCAGTTCCTCATGCGGTGCTTCCGGGAGGTTCTCATCGAACTCGGTGAAACCGAGATCGCCCAAAACCTTCCCTGGATCGGCGAAGGCGCTCCTGCTTCGGATAAGGATCTGGGGCCGGGAATGATTCAGGCCACCTCGATTTCCTTTCAACTTCTCAATATGGTCGAAGAAAATTCGGCCAACCAGATGCGCCGGCTCAACGAACGCTCCAATGGACCGCTTCACGAGTCCGGACTCTGGGGTTATTACTTCCGCAAGCTCCGCGAAGACGATTGGACGCCCGAACAGATCGCCCAGATTCTCCCCTGCCTCCGGATCGAACCGGTTTTGACCGCCCATCCCACCGAATCCAAGCGTGTCACTATTCTTGAGCAGCATCGCGAGCTCTACATCCAACTGGTTCATCTTGAGAACCGGATGTGGACCCCGAATGAACGGATCTCGATCGAAAACGAAATCAAAACCGTTCTCGAGCGCCTTTGGCGAACCGGCGAAACTCTCTTGGCCAAACCCAGTGTTGCCGCCGAGCGATCCTCTCAACTCCACTACTTTGACAATGTATTCCCCGAGGTGCTTCCCCACGTCGACCGTCACCTCGAGGAAGCCTGGGAAGCGAACGGCTGGGACCTTTCCCTCATCGAGAATTCGACCCACCGCCCGCGCCTCCGTTTCGGAACGTGGGTGGGAGGCGATCGTGACGGACACCCTCTCGTCACCGCCAAAGTTACGCGGGAATCACTCCTCAATTTCCGCGAAAATGCCCTCCGCCTCCAAGAGCGCAAGCTCTCCCAGCTGCGGGCTCGCCTCAGCCTCTCCGACATTCTGCAATCTCCTACCGAGGAATTGCAGGGTAAAATCGATGCCATGGTTTCGCAAATCGGCGATGAGGCCCATGCCATTCTCAAGCGCAATCCGCATGAGCCTTGGCGCCAGTTCATCAGCCTCTTGATCGCCCAGCTTCCACCGGTCGATTTTGATCCGTCGGATTCGCAATATCCTGCCAGCCGATACTATCGATACTCCTTCAATCTCGTAGCCGATTTGCGAATTCTCCGCGATTCCCTCGTTGAGATCGGTGCAGACCGGGTCGCGCGGATGGATGTTGATCCCGTTCTGCGCAATATTGAAGTCTTCGGATTTCACTTGGCCTCACTCGACATTCGTCAAAACAGCGTTTTCCACGAAAAGGCCATCGACCAGATCCTGGAACGTGCCGGGATGCAGAACTTTGGCTACAGCTCCTGGTCTGAAGAGGAGCGCCTTGAGTTTCTACAAACTGAGCTGGAATCGACCACCCCTCTTCTTCCCGCCGGAGAAACTCCAGGACAGGAAGCCGAGGCCGTCATCGCGGCGTTTCGCGAGGTGGCCCGCTACATTGACCGCCACGGAGATGAAGGAATCGGCTCCTACATTCTCAGTATGACCCGGTCGGCATCCGACCTCCTCGCCGTCTACTTCTTGGCCCGGGAAGCCAACCTCCTCCGGAAGCTCGACTTCGGAGTCATCTGCCTGGTCCCCGTAGTTCCTTTGCTGGAAACTTTGGAAGACCTGCAGAACGGACCGGGGATTCTCAAAACATTCCTGTCGCACCCCGTCGCTCAGAATTCACTGCACTGGATGCACCGCCGTGGAGGAATGCTCGCCAAGAAGGGTGTCGGACTGGATGCCGAGGTCGCTACCGATTTCAAGGCCCTCGACCTACCCGTCCAACAGGTGATGATTGGCTACAGCGACAGCAATAAGGACAGTGGAATTCTTTCGAGCCAATGGGGTCTCCATCGCGCCCAGAAAGACATCGCTCAACTGGCTCAGGATCTCGGATACCGCATCCGATTCTTCCACGGACGCGGGGGCACCATCAGCCGCGGAGCCGGACCCACTCACCGTTTCCTCGAGGCGCTCCCTGCAACTGCGTTGGAGTTCGACCTCCGCGTCACCGAACAAGGCGAAACCATCGCCCAGAAGTTCGCCAATCATTTGACCGCGAGCTACAACCTCGACCTCCTCGTAGCGGGCACCTGCTACCACTCTCTGCGAGTCAGCAAACAGCCCCCCACCGAACCCGCTCTCGAAGAAGCAGTCGAAAGCCTTTCGGAGGAAACCAGTAAGGTCTACCGCCAGTTACTGCGAGAACCGGGCTTCATGGATTTCTACACCGGGGCCACCCCTCTGGATGGACTCGAGAAAAGCAGCATCGGATCCCGTCCTTCCCGGCGGACGGGAGTTCGCTCCCTCGATGACCTCCGCGCCATTCCATGGGTCTTCAGCTGGTCCCAGTCCCGTTTCTTCCTTCCCGGCTGGTACGGTTTCGGAACGGGAATCATGTCTCTTGGAGAAGAACAGTTTGAGAAGATCCGCGAAGGCACTCGGTCTTGGCCCTTCCTCCGCTATGTTCTGACTAATATCGAGACCTCGCTCTCCAGTGCTGATCCCGAAATCATGAAGGCCTATGCGGAAATGGTCCCAGACTCCGAACTGCGTCAGCGCTTTATGGACCGCATCCTGGAGGAATTCCAACTCACTCATCAGTGCCTGGATCGCTTGTTTGGCAGCGAACAAAAAGAACGTCGCCCTCGTCTCGACAAAACAGTCCATCCGCGGAACGTCGCCCTGGAACCTCTCCACTACGAACAGATCCGTCTACTCCAGAAACTCAGAGAAGGAAACTATTCCGAAGACGACGAACCTAAGCTCACGAGCCGTCTCCTCCTCACAATTAATGCCATCTCCTCGGGGCTACGCACGACAGGCTAGACCGAAAACCAGAGAACGGATTTAGCTGAAGAGATCTTTCCGCAATCCTGTTCCCACAGAGAGATCTCCCCAGTCAGCTCCCTCCATGGCATGAGCCCGGCGAGGTCGCCTTCGTTCAGTGGGATCAGCCTTTACATGGGCGTCCACAAAATCCGCAGATCCAATGACCATCCCATCCGTAAAATAGCGAATTCGGCACCGAAGAAGTACAGAGAGTGGAAGTTTCCCCTTCTCTGCCAACACTCGCAAAGCCTCCTCTCGATCGATGGATTCCTTTTCAGATTTCTCACCAGCTCCCGCTCCATACAAAGTCTGCCGATAACCCGCCAAATCCCGATCAACAATCAGTAAACCTGCCCGAGCCATCCGCCCACCGCCAATGGCCTCGCCATATCCGCAAAAACGATAGTCTTTCGGATCCTCCACGATCCCGGCTCGAACCGCATTCAAATCAATATAGGCGGCAACCGTTCGCAACGCCCATCGATCGCCCTCGACCAAAACACTCTTAAAGCGTTCCGACCAAAGAGGTCCAAACCGATCACGGCTGCGATTAAACCACAAAGAGAAGCGTTGTTTCAGCGTCTTCATCAACCAGGAGACATCGTGCATTCGCCGAACGAGATCCCTTCGAATCACTGCAGCATCCGAAGAATCTTCGGCCAAAGTCTTCGCCAAAACCTCCGCTCTCATTGGTTGCCAAGGCGTAGGCTTTGGATAGAGCCGACGATACCGCCGAACCAACTCCGCATCCGAAACCTCCGTATCCCCTGAAGGCACGTCCACCAATAAATGGAAATGATTCTTCATTACCGCATAAGTCACCACCCGGATCCCCGAAAACTCCGCCACCTGCCAGATCATTTTCCGCAGAACCTCCCTCTCCCGGTCCCCAAACCAAGCCTCACCATTCACAGTGCGGCTCATCAAGTGGTAGTAAGCCGTCTGTTTCTCAACCTTGTACCTCTTCATGATCCCCTATCCAATTCAGAATCTCCCGAATATCAATATTTTTTTTACCAGGTTTATTATATTGACATAAATGATTAAGAACGAGGTAAAACTAGGAGTCCAAGGATGATGACGCCTCCGAAAACCATTCCAGCAGCGACGGGCCACGTCTTCCGCTTTGCGGCTATGCCTAACAGCCATTTTCGGGCGAGCCACAGGTGTAGCAGGATGAGAATGATGAAGATGTAGCCAGTCCAGAGGTGAACCTCCGTCCAATCGTGATGACTCAGCCCCAGGATCGAGACTCTCCCTCTGCCTTGGCCGTGCCCATGGGGAAATCGAAATTTTAACAGGAGGCCAGTCCCCACCATGACGCAGGCCGCCCAATAGAGGACCAAGTTTAAAATTCTCCGAAAAGTGGTTTCCGTTGATGCTTTCAACGAGGAGAGTATTTCCAAAAATATCAGGATTAGCAACTCTTACTTATTGCGAACGCAGAAGCAGTTCTACTAAACTTCTTTAATGGAAAAGAATTTCAGTTATCAAACGCCGATGCCCTTGGGGAAGGACGAGACCCAGTTTCGCCTGTTGACCGATCAGTACGTCTCGGTAGCGGACTTTGATGGAACGTCGGTTTTGAAAGTTGCCCCTGAAGGATTGCAGGAACTGGCCAAGGCCGCCTTTCATGACGTCGCCTTCTTTCTGCGTCCGGCCCACCTGAAACAGGTGGCGGCGATTCTGGGGGATCCGGAAGCCAGCAAGAATGACCGCGACGTTGCTTTGACCATGTTGAAGAACGCCGAAGTCGCTTCCAACAGTGTCCTCCCCTTCTGTCAGGATACCGGGACAGCCACCATCGTGGGAAAGAAAGGCCAGCAGATTTGGACGGGAGTGGACGATGCGGAATGGCTTTCGAAGGGGGTTTTCGACACCTACACGGCCGAGAATCTTCGTTACTCGCAGACGATCCCTCTCGACATGTATCGGGAGAAGAACAGCGGATGCAATCTGCCCGCGCAAATTGATCTCTACGCGACCAAGGGGATGAGTTACGATTTCCTCTTTGTCGCCAAGGGTGGAGGATCGGCCAACAAGACCTATCTTTTTCAGGAAACCAAAGCATTGCTCAATCCGGTCTCTTTGGAAAAATTCCTGATCGAGAAGATGGCAACACTCGGCACAGCGGCCTGCCCTCCCTATCACATCGCTTTTGTCATCGGAGGAACTAGCGCGGAGACCAATTTGAAGACGGTCAAACTCGCCAGCACGAAGTATCTGGATTCGCTGCCTACCGAAGGTAATGAAGGTGGCCAAGCGTTTCGCGATCTGGAGATGGAAAAGCGTCTTCTCCAAGCGAGCCAAAAACTCGGGTTTGGCGCTCAGTTTGGCGGCAAGTACTTTGCTCTCGACGTGCGGGTAGTCCGCCTTCCCCGGCACGGAGCCAGCTGCCCGGTGGGTATGGGGGTTTCCTGCTCGGCGGACCGGAACATGAAGGGCCGGATTGACGAGAATGGGATCTGGTTGGAAAAACTGGAAACCCGGCCCGGCCAGTACATTCCGGATCATCTTCGCGAGCCTGACTATCAAGGAGTCGTCTCCGTCGACCTCAATCGACCGATGAAGGAGATCCTCGCGCAGCTGACCGAATATCCAGTCAAGACACAGCTTTCCCTCTCGGGAACGATCGTAGTGGCCCGCGACATCGCTCACGCGAAGATCAAGGAGCGGCTCGACTCCGGCCAAGGCATGCCGGAATACCTGCAAAATCATCCGGTGTACTACGCCGGTCCGGCCAAGACTCCCGACGGCATGCCCAGTGGCTCGTTCGGACCGACGACCGCCGGTCGCATGGACAGCTATGTCGGGCCCTTTCAGGAGGTAGGCGGATCCATGGTGATGATTGCCAAGGGGAATCGCAGCCAGCAAGTGACGGATTCCTGCAAGGCGAATGGCGGATTCTATCTCGGCTCGATTGGCGGCCCCGCCGCCCTACTCGCCCAAGACAACATCCGCAAAGTCGAGGTTCTGGAATATCCCGAATTGGGCATGGAGGCCGTGTGGAAAATCGAGGTCGAAAACTTCCCTGCCTTCATCCTGGTCGATGATAAGGGGAACGATTTCTTCTCCGAAATCCGCGATAAATGCGAGTCCTGCGTTGCGGCCGTTCGATAGGTTTTTCGGTTCTCCCTTGCAATTCAGGCTCTCCTTCCCCGCGATAGGGGTCATGGAAATTGAAAAAGATCGCGTCGTCACCATGCATTACACCCTCCGCGGGGACAACGGAAGTGTCCTCGATTCTTCGGAAGGGAAGGATCCACTCTCCTATTTGCACGGTCATGGAAACCTGATTCCAGGTCTCGAAACTCGTATCGAAGGCAAAACTGCCGGAGAGGAAATGGATGTCCAAGTTCCCTCCGGAGAAGCCTACGGAGCAGTCGACCCGGAGAAGAAATTCGATGTGCCACGCTCCCAGTTCCCACCGGATGCCGAGCTCGAACCCGGCAGCCAGTTCCGCGCTGAAGGAGAAGGAGGCCCCGTCGTCGTCCGAGTCGATTCCGTCGAAGGCGATACCGTGAAGATTGATGCCAACCACCCTCTCGCGGGTGTTGACCTAAATTTCAAGGTCAAGGTGGTCGAAGTTCGCGAAGCCACCGCCGAAGAAATCGAGCACGGACACTCGCACGGAGCCGGCGGTCACTCGCACTAAGCGAACCGTCCTTCCGGGCCAGAACCCAGATTTTACACACTACCGCATCGCTGCAAAGCGGTGCGGTATTTTTTTGGTTCATCGTCATTTCCCGGGGAAAGCATGCTTAATCTTGAGGAAGAAGTATTCCGTATCCCTGAAGCCATAAGCGGTTCTTTTGATGACCTTGATCTTGTTGTTCATGCCCTCGAGCACGCTGGTGTTGAGTGGGTATTTGGCTGAGGCTATGATTCCACGGAGGTAGGGTCTGAGTTTATCAGCGAAGGCGAGCAGGGGTTTGATTTTGGACTCACGGCACATCCTCCACCATGTGCGCCAGCGTTTGAAGGCGCCCCAGATGCTTGAGCTTCGCCATAGTTCTTTGAGCTGTTCTTTCAGGACGTAGACTTGAGCCAAGGATTGGTTGGCATTCATCAGCTCTTCGAGCCTGACAAGTTCTTCTTCATTGAGGTTGTCCTTGTTCTTTAGAAGTAACCATCGGCTACGTTTGACCGCTCTGCGAGCCGACTTGTTCTGCCTTAGTTCATTGGCCTGATCCACGCGGACTCGGTCGATGACTTCACGGCCGTATTTGGCAACGACATGAAAAAGGTCGTAGACGACTTCCGCATTCGGGCAGTGCATCTTCACCTCCAGGTCAAAGGCGCTGTTCTGATCCATCGCGACCGCTTCGATTTGATCGCAGTGTTCGCCCAGTGATTCAAAGAAGGGGCGTATGGATTCGCGACTGCGCCCTTCACCGATCCAAAGCACTTGCCGAGTGTCCGCATCGGCTACGACGGAGGCGTAGCGGTGCCCCTTGTGCAATGCGAACTCATCCATGACCAGAGTTCTGAGCGAACCGTAATCGACTTCAGGCAACTCCCGAACCAACCTAGCTTTGTCAATGCGTTTGACGGTGTGCCAAGGCAA
>NZ_JACHVA010000029.1 GCF_014230055.1 Puniceicoccus vermicola
GAGAGCTCCTTTTCGCTGCGACCGGGCCTGACCTCGAAGACCCGATTGTTGCCGAGGTCGCAGAAGGTGGTGCAAAAGCGGTTCTTTTTGCCCAGGGTATGCTCGTCGATTCCGAGCATCCGGGGGCAATCCCGGTTGGAACGTTTGCGCACCTCCAGCTCGGTGTGCTGGTGATAAATCCGTTCGACCGTAGCCTGCCCGATTCGCTCCCTCTTGGCCAAAGTGCTCGCGCAGATCCCGTCTTCGTGGCGCTGGTGGACTTCCTTGCGAAAGAGCTCCGAGCTCTGGCGATAAGGACGGATGCCCGGAAGCGTGGGAAGGAAACTCCGCTTGCACCTCCAGCACCAGAAACGGCGGGTGTGCACCAACAAAAAAGTTGAACGAACATAACCACTTCGATGACGCACCTTCCGAAGATAACGGCCCTTACTGCGCGGCCCCGGGGCCGCGCAGTAAGGGCATCTCTCAGGCTCCCTCTCCAGAACCGCCTCCAACTCGTCCAAATCCGATTTGCATCGCTGCGAGATCACTTCGTAGCCTGCTATTCCTGTTAGGTTATTCATTGGGGACATGATGGTCTTTGCCCCTCATGTCCCCAAACTTTGAGGAAGACCGGGTTCGTACCCGAGGAGCGTAGCGGGGTCTACCCGCGCAGCGTCAATCCCTCCCTCTCCGCCAGCCTTCGCTTGAAGCGACAGCGAAAGCGGAGGCTGCCGCGTCGAAGCCCGGAGGGCGAAGGCGGGCATTTCTGAAGGCCTGACCAAGCTTGAGTCTACATCAAACTTTGGGGGATGGATCATTTTTTTAGATTTTGAGTTATTTTTCATGTGCATGTGGCGAGGACTCTAAGTCGATAATTTTGGAAGGATCGGAATCCATAGGCTCTTCTCTGAATGAGCTTCATTTTTCTATGGAAGCCCTCGGTGATGGCGTTGTTTTTGGTGTATCGCCAGGTTCTGGCGACGACCCGGATTCTGAGCTGCTGCCTTTGTCTTCGGCGGCCGCGCCTGTTTTAGCGGGTTTTCGTGCGATTGTCGTGGGGAATGGGACGAACACGAGGGAATCGTTATGGAAGTCTTGCAAGTTGAAATGCCAGGCTACTCTGAGGGGCCGGGCGGCTCGGATTCGCGGATGGCCCTGAAATTGCTCGTCGATCTTGCGGTTGGAAGCGTGGAGGGGCGATCCTCGTTCTCCCTCAGTTCCGGGTTGGCAATCAAGACCGCCTCATGGCGAAAGACACTTTTCTCCAGCTCGTTG
Organism: Puniceicoccus vermicola; assembly: GCF_014230055.1. Classification (NCBI taxonomy): domain Bacteria; kingdom Pseudomonadati; phylum Verrucomicrobiota; class Opitutia; order Puniceicoccales; family Puniceicoccaceae; genus Puniceicoccus; species Puniceicoccus vermicola. The sequence continues at coordinate 1,258 of NZ_JACHVA010000029.1, forward strand.
AGAAAATGCGGAAGGCAGGCCTTGCGGTAGAGCTCAAGCTGATCGAGTCCACGGGTTTCCGAGATGGTCAATCGTTTCGCGAGAGCAGAGTCCTCATTCAATAGCGGTTCAGGTAGGTTCCGGCGGAAGCGTAGATGTTCTTGGTCTGGATCACTCTGCGGGCGAATGCTTTTTCTGGTGTAGAAGCGTTGAAGAGGTCGCTGGACAAATTGAGGACGAGGCTTCAAGTCATCGCTCACAGTGGGAGGGTTCAGCGCTCGTCGGAATTCGAGAGTTTGATTCAGTGGTCCGTCTCTTAATTTCGCCCGTTGGATCGCAATAGTTTCAAATATACTCGTCCGATAGAATTCGTAGGGAAGGTTCCAGCCACGTTAATCGAAATCGAGGACTAGAACCGGATTTTCTGGAGCTTCTAGCTCCGTTTCTGTATTTCTTTGCGAATGTCTTTCTTGGTGCGTACAGGGATAACGGCGACATTGATGGTTGTCGGTTCACTTATATTGAGTGCGGGCATGCTCTGGTTGTTGCCTGGGGAGCATGAGCTTTCGGCATCGGAATCAGTAGTGGTCGATATCGCAGAGATCCGTTCGGCCGAAGCCGAAGGAATCCCTATTTTGTGGGTGGATGTCCGTCCGAGGGCGGATTACGAGATCCAACACTGGGACGGAGCGATCCATTTTTCGGAAGAAGATTGGTTAGCTGGACTTGACCGATTGATGGATCACTGGGAGGAGGGGCAGTGGTGGATTTTGTATTGCGAGGCTGGGAATTGTAATACTTCCATCCGTCTGGCTCTCCGGCTGCGGGAAGAGCTGGGATTCTCGAGTATCTATGCTTTGGAAGGCGGATGGCCGATACTGCGTGATCAATCGGGAAGTTAATTAGAACAATGACAAAGAATCGATTCGTCTTACTCCTCTCATTTCTCATGGCCCTGGTGTTTTTGTGGGCCGGGATCTCAAAGCTTTTCCGCCCCGAGTCATTTCTTGAGGCGATTCGCGGATACGGGGAATGGGCGCCTGCCAAGGTTGAACTCTTTCTCGTCTATTGGGTGCCTGTTTTTGAGATCATGCTCGGGCTCGGATTTTTCTTTCACTCCACTCGCGGGGCCTCTTCCTTACTCGCCGTTTTCCTGTTGGGCGCCTTCATGATTTTGATTGGTTCGGCTTGGTGGCGAGGGCTTTCTCCGTCGTGTGGTTGTTTCGGGTTCCAGTGGGATTTGCATCCGTTTTGGCAGATTCTCCGGAATAGTTTACTGGTGATCTTCTCTTTAGGTATTCTACGAGGCGACGATAGACTAAGGATTTCCAGGTCGAACGGTTCGACTCGTGCCGTGGTTCTTCTCGGCTGTTTGCTGTTCGGCGGAATTCCGATGGATCTGGATGCTCAGCCGGAGTGGGAGAAGACGCAGCGATTCGAGACAGTTCTTAAGGGTGTCCCGTCGGTTGATCAGCGATTTTCCTTTGTGAATAAGGGAGACGAGCCTCTTGTGATCGAAAGCGTGAAACCTTCGTGCGGTTGCGTGGTGCCGGAATATTCGCAGCAACCGATCCCGGCAGGCGGCACCGGCTATGTGAAGGTGGTGTTCAAGCCTGGTGAACGAGTTGGGCTTCAGCGAGAAACCATCCGCGTTTCATTCGAGGGAAATAAGGAGTTTTCGCAAACCCTGGTATTACGGATTGATGTTCAGGAGAAAGTTGAGATTCACCCTCAGATGGTCCATTGGATTCGTGGCGACGATTTCACCCCTCGCGAAATCAACTATCAAATTCACGAAAGCCTGTCGTGGAAATTGAAATCCGTGAAAATGGAAGGGGATGCATTTTCGGTCGATCATACCGTTTTGAGCGAGGACGATTTTCGAAAAGGAGTGATCACCGTGAATCGCCTAAAATCAGGCGAACATCGGGAGGAGGTTCTCCTCGTTTTTACCGAGGCGGAGTCTTCCGGGGGTGAGGGGGAAAATGCGCCCGAAGATGTCGAGAGAAAGTTGATCGTCCGTTCTCTCCGTTGACGAGCCGCAACGTGGGTCGTCGCGGATCATCTTTTACATTTTTGTGGGAGAAAAGTTTTCTCCCAGGATAAGAGTAAAAAAAATGTAAATAGAATTATGGGGTATAATTTGCTCTTGAACCGGCACGGCGCCGCGATTCCTATTCGGAGCATCAATGCTCCAATCGCGAATAGACACATTGACGAGAGACTCCGCCGTCTCGCTTTGTTTTTGTCCAGAAGCCTTTCCCTATCAGGAGGTTATGAGGTCCTTCTGCGATTGGTAGGGCCATGCTGCATTTCTTCCTATTTTCCTGTGCCTTTTCCCTTCTTTTCATCGAATCATGACTTCTAAACTTTTGATTTCTCACCGGGGAGCGTTCGGGCCGGGATTCGTTTCCCTCGTCGCGTCAACCCTGCTGTTTCTTTCCTCACTGTCGCTGTCGGTTCACGCTCAATCCTCCGGCGACGAGTCGCGGGTTACGATTCGGGGAGGGCTCTTCGATGCGGGGCATTCCCTTTCTTGGGAAGGTAAGGAGGGGTACGTCTATTTCATCCAGCAATCGGAAGATCTCCAAACTTGGGAGTTCGTCAAAATTTTTGACGTCGGTGAGGGGCGCCAGATCGAGAAACTACTGTCCTCCGACGGAGATTTCATGTTCTACCGACTGCTCTACAGCGACGACCCGGATTCTGAGCTGCTTTCCGAGGACTACAGCGGCAGTGGATTGAGCGCCTGGCAAATGATTCAGTTGGGGTATAATCCCTTCGAGTGGACGGATTCGACCGGGAATCGAATTCATGATGCCTGGGAAGAGCACTTTTTCGGGGTGCAAGGGCTCGATCCCGATGCGGATTTTGACGACGACGAGATGTCCAACCGCCTGGAGTTTCTGCTCGGTACCAATCCCACGGTGCCGACAACGGACGTTATTCCCGTGAGCGCTCCTGTCATACAAGGCGTTTACGCCACAACGGGAACGATCTATATCGATTGGGAGCCCTCGCTCGGGATTCATGAGATGCGGCGGTATTTTGTCTATCGGGATGGTAGTCTTATTGACACCACAAGGGTCGAAAGAACGGGATTTACCGATCGAATCTCCGAACCGGGAGTGACCCATCGCTATGAGATACAAGCCGAAGATCTGACACGTCAAAAAGGGGAGAAGCGGATGGTCGAGGCCTCGACGGTCCTCGAATCCAATATTCCCGAGCCGTGGCAAGTCGCCAACGTGGGCGAGCCCTATGAGGGTCAGGGGCCGGGGTTCAGCAGCTTTTCCGAGGAAGAGGGTAGATTTGTTCTTTCCTCCTCTACGGAAGGAATGGTCCGGAGCTTTTATTTCGTTTATCAGCCCGTTGACGGGGATTTTAGCATTTCCACGCGGGTGGATTCGGTTCAGGCAACGGCGATGTGGGCCAAAGCCGGTCTCGCCGCCGTCGAGGATTTAACCGGCGAGGGCCGTGGTGTGGGTTACGCTCTTAACGGTACGGAAGACGCCCAGTATTTTAAGGCGGCCACCTATGGTGGCGGGGTGGGCTACGTCACTACCCCGGATGTTCATACCGATGGATGGATTCGAATTGAACGCGAGGGGGATATCTGGCGATTTTCCGCTTCCCAGGATGGTCAAAATTGGCTGGTCACGGGGGAAGAGATTTTGGAGCTCCCCGACTCCGTCTATGTCGGGATCGGCGTTTCCAATAGCAATCGCAGCAATTTCGGAACCGGTGTGTTCAGCGATGTGCGTCTGGAGATCAACCCGGCGGTCGATCGGGTTGCCGATGGAGACGGCGATGGCATTAGTGACTTCGAGGAGACGGAGATCCTCTTCTCCGATCCGGAAGTCCAGGATATTGGTGCGATCACTACCGTTCAGTCCTTGAGGGGGATCGACCGGGTCGCTACCTTGGGTCATTGGGCTGTGGACGGCGATCGCCTCGAAGCTCGCGATGAACGCGGCTGGGTCGAGTATACGATCGATGTTCCCGAGGACGGGATCTACCGACTTTCCCTAGCACTGCAGGAAACGGCCAATCCGACGAACGATTCGTTCCATAATTTCGACTTTTCTGTCGACGGCAACCCACTGGATCGGGTCCGTTTGCGCTTGGATCCCTCGATCCCCGCCTTTGCTCAGGTCATCACGCCTTATCTCTCCGCGGGGTTACATACAGTTCGGGTCGATTGGGAGAATACGTTAACCTACCGCCGCATCGCGATTCTCGGGTTGACGGTGGACAGCTTGGAGGACCTTGGCTGGGTCGATCACCGTTTGCAAACGATCAACGGGATCGTGACTCCGGTTGACGCGATCAATGAGTCCTTCGTTTCTCCGTTTTTGATCGAGGGCTGGGCCAAGCATTTTTCCTCTCTCACCGTCACCGGTGACGAGGCACAATCCTATACGGTCGCCCCGCTGCCCGGTGGCTACTGGATGGCCGAGATGGATTTGGATGCCGCAGGGGCGATCTCGACGGCTCAGGTCAGCTTGGCAAATGGAGCGATGAGCGAAGCGGTTTCCGTTAGCTGGGTCCCCTACGATCTGCTCGGTAGTCTTGAGAAGGAAGGGACCGCATCGATGAATGTGCGGGAGGGTGACTCCATCCTTTTCACCCTCGGCGGCCTCACCGGCACTCGTCAGGGAACGATCACCATCACCGATGTCGCCGGTGTGGAAGAGCCCGTCGTATACTCCTTGGAGAACGAGGGGGATGTCGTTCCTCATGCTTGGAACGCGGGGGGCGTCTATCAAGTTTCGGGAGTCCTCGACGCAAGCGAGGGAGAAGAGGCGTTGGAGGGACTGCTGGAGGTGCGCGTCTTTGACGACCGCTTTGCCGGAAACCTCACCCTTCCCGTATCCGTCGCGGAACCGTGGTCCCATCCGGAACTAAGCTTCGAGGCGGATGTCGATGTCGATAGCCGCCTGGCCGTGACCGAGATTGCCCCGATCAATGGCGCCCGCACTTTCTCGGTTGGCACGAGTTCCACGAGTCCACTCTTTCTCGCCGCTCGCCTACCCGGAGAGGGCGCCGTTCTGGATACCGCTTCCATTGCCGGATTCCGCGTAGCCTCTTCGCTGGAGACCAGTATCACTCTGGCGGACCGGCTTCCGGACGGCACCGAGGTGATCGATATGCCCGTGCTCGTCTCCGAGGTTGTCCCCGGCATGGAGATCATCCTGAACATTGCTGTCAGCGGAATCACCTTTGCCGACGGCTCCGTGACCAAGGTGTTGACCGCCGACGATTTTGACGAGCTGGGACGGGCCTATGTCCGGTTCCTGCGCTCCGGCGATGCAAGTACGGCCAACTGCTACACGATGATCATTACTCTTCCAAATGGTGGACTCCAGGAGGGTGGGGAATGAGGGTCACGGTAGGTCTATTTCTACTCCTCGGGTCGTCCGTTGCCTTCTCTCCGGTAGGAGCCGTCGAGGCCGCTGACGGTGCGTCGCAATCCGGAGCCCTCCAGAGCCGCACGACGCCGTGGAACAGTGCCGAATTGCCGGGCCGAATGGGCAGCTCCGATGCAAGACATGAGGTGATCTCGGAGGAACCCGCTCGGCGAATGCAGGCAATCACAGCCGGCCCGCTTCCGGTAGCGGAACGGGTGGCCGCTCTCCACGAGGATGACAGCCCGATTTCCCAAGACGATTATCGTGCCCTTACCGCCATGGTTAAGAGGGGCGAAGTGCCGGGAGGACTCTCCGCCAATCACTACCATTATCTCGCCAACGAGATCTGGAATGCGTTGCGCGCCGAAGAAGGATTTTCACAACCCCTTGCCGAGCATCTGGCCACGGTTGCAAACACCTCGTCCGATCCGGTCATCTGCGATTATGCTCTTCAGCATTTGGCTCAGCTGGAGGCTCCGGGAGTTCGCCCGATTCAGAATGATGCCCTGATCGCCTTTGCCGAGAATACAACGTCCCCCTTGGCGGGGACCGCCCTGGTCGGGCTCTATCGCCTGAACGAACGCTCACCTGATCCCGAAACGCTCGCGGCGCTGCGACGCGTCACCTACACTCTGGCGGTCGATCCCGAGGCCGATACTTCCTCCCGAGTCAGCGCGTTTTCGCTCGCGACCGATCTGGAAGTTTCCGGCCTGTTGTCCACGGCCCGCCAAATCGTTCCCGATTCCGCAGCCGACCCGCGCCTCCGGCTCGCGGCGATACGCTATCTGGGGGTATATGGGGAGACTTCCGATGCGACTCTGATTGAGGAATCCCGTCACACCTTTCGCAACCCCTTCCTCTTTGAGGCGGCGCGAGAAGCCAAGAACCAGATTGGCCCTTCATAATTTTGAATAGGTAAAGTCATTTTAAACAAAATATCCATGTTCCTACCATCTTTACTGCGAAATTCTGTGCGAATCACAGCCAATAGGTTTTGTTTCATCCGATTCGTTTCATTTGTGACCGTTGTCACATTATCCCAGGTGTCGAGTTACGGTGCCACCGCTCTTTTCAATCCACCTGTCGAAGGCGAGGATGATAAATATCTGGAAGAGCATACGCTGACCGTCACACCCTCAGCAAACGAAGGTAAGCTGATTGTTGCAGGAAACAATCTGACGATCGACGTATGTGAGTGTGGGGACGAAAGTGACTCGCTCTCTATAGATTTCAATTTAAGCGTATCGGATAATTGGAGTGGAAATATTGCGGTCGATTACTCTGGAGCGATTTGGAGCGAAGGGAACGCCACTAGCGTTAGTTCGTCCGGCTCAATCAACGTTTCACTCGATTTCTCGAATGTGAGCTCCGTTTCTTCGGCAAGCGGCACTGTAGAGTTTACGGCTCCCGGAATTGATGGAGAAGGAGGATCGAGAACCGCTACGTTCTCGGTTGGACCGGGGGGCTGTCTGAAAGCGTCGATCGGCGGATCGATGTCTTATTACCTGAAGCTCGGAACCGGGGATTTTGGAACGGCATCTCCGACCATGGGCATTTACAGTCGTTATCTTGATGAAACCTCGTACGGTCCTGATATTTATACTCCCGCAGCGATGCAACTTGCCGTGGCGAGTGATTTTGAGATTATCTGGGATGCGAACGACCATCCCCGGCAAATCCTTACCGAAACCCTGCTGACCGATATCAAAGCCGTCGGTCCGAACGAGACAGAAATTTTCCAGTACGAGGTCGAGAGTGTCGGAAATAAGGTAGATGGTGTTTATCCTCCCACTGGGGATCTCGTTTCGAAAATCGTAATCTACAATCCGGATGCAGCTTTCGACCCTGCCGTATTTGATCGTGTGTTTATCGACGAATACGGGCCAGATGGCACCTCATTGGTGAGGAGTTTCCATTATTCGTGGACGAAAGTCGAAGATACGGGTGCAAATACGGAAACTCACACTTGGAAGCTGGTCGAAGGTGGGGGAATCAAAACGACGGAGATTGTCCGCACACTAGATTTCGAAAACAAGACAAAGACGGACGAAACCTACATATACAATGCTTCCAAAGAAGTAGCCTCCAGCACCAAAGAAGTTTTTGGCTCGGGAGCGGGAGATCCCAGGATTCTCTCCAAGATCGAAGATTACTCGATCAGCGATCATCCGGATCTGGCGGATTACGAGGGAGATGATCTTACCACCGAATATTTTTATTATCCTAACGATAGTTTGAGTAACAATGCCGGACGTCTCAAGGGTTTCGAGCGGTACGACGGCTATTGGGAGCAGTATGAATACGATGGGGAAGGCCGCCGAGTGAAAACCTACCGTGCTTACGGCGACTCTTCCTACGGGGATTTGGCAAATGCCTATCTGGTTGAGCGATCCTATGTGGAAACCGGTTACCCTGGGCTTAATTGGTATGAGATCGAAACGATTCAGGGGGTCGAGGTCGGTCGCACTTTCGAGTGGCGCAATGCCGACGAGAGTCTGATCAAAACCTATCGAGCTACCGAAGCCGGGGCTTCCTATACGACATCCTCGAATTTGATGGCCTTGGTGGAATACGATACGACGACCAATCGCGTCGAGCGCCGCGTCGATGAACAGGGAATCTGGACTTTTTACGACTACAGCACCAGCGGAGGCCTTGAGGTAAAAACCGTTTCCCGCGGAGCTCCGAATGGAAGCGAAGACGGAATTGAAGAGGGCACGGTGACCGTTGAGAAAATCAATGCAGCCGGAACAATCGTCGAACGCGAGGTGCGCGATGTCGACAGCAACCTGGTCATGGACGGGTTCGAAGTCACCGTCACCGATGACCTATTGCGGGCGACCACGACACTTTATGAGGATGGGACCAACGAGGTTTTGGTCTACGGCAGCAATTGTTGCAGCGGCAGCATCTCTTCCCGAACTGACCGCAAGGGAATTCAAACGACCTACACCTACGATCTTCTCGGGCGTCGCCTCTCCGAGACGCGGCAGGGAATCACCCGGGTCACCGAGTATGATGCCGTCGGGAGGGTGTTGCAGACCTCCCGCGAGTCCGGTGCGTCCTCCCAGATTCTTTCGACGGCGCAATACGACAAAGCCGGTCGAGTCGTCTCCCGGAGCCAAGCCGGTCCTTATCAGGATGGCACGTTGGTCACGACGTCCTACTCCTATTCTTATCCGGCCGAAGGGGGTACGGTAGAGACGGTCACCCGCCCCGACGCCACGACTGAGATTCGCACCACTTATATCGGTGGCCAGACGGAATCGGTTGCTGGAACGGCTGCCGCCCCCATGAAGATGACCTACGACACCTTCACCGACGGCGGGGTCTCCGGCATCGCCGAGCGCCAAATCCGTCTCCGCGAGGATTCCGAGAATCCCGGGGAGTTCCTCGAAACGGAGTGGCAGGAGGTTCGCTCCGTCATGGGGCGGCAGATCGCCGTGGTGTATCCCGATTCCGCCGAAGTCACGACCGCCTACAATGCCCTCGGCCAGGTTTCGGAAGAAGTGGACCCCGATGGGGTGACCACCCGTTACCAATACGACGGACTGGGCCGCCGCTCGGTCATGGCTGTCAAGACGAGCGCCAGTGCCGGGATCGATCTCACCGCCGATCAGGTCACAGAGTGGGAGTATGAGTATGCCGAGCGCAACGAGAACCTATTTGGCACAGCAGCGGACTACACGGTTCAACGCACCCGCACCTACGTCTATCCCGAGGATGCGTCTTCTGCCCGCACGCTCGTGCAGACCACCGAGCGCAGCACTCTCGGTATTGCCACGTGGACCACCGATACCGCTGGGGCCGAGTCCCTGAGTTATCGCACCACGCCCGCCGCAGGCGATTGGAACGAGATTTCCGTCCAGCCCTCCGGAGCCCGGAGTATCCGCGAATACGACGATGGGCTCATCGTCCGCGAAGAGTTTCGCGATTCCACCGACTCTCTCGTCTCAGCGACCGACTACACCCACGATCTTTGGAACCGAACCGCGACCTCCGTCGACAGTCGCACCGGGACCACGACCTATGCCTACTTCGACAACGATCAGCCAAGTCAGGTGACGGCCCCGGATCCCGACGGCGGCTCGGGCTCGCTCTCAGCGCTCGTCACGTCCTACGAGTATGACGATCTGGGGCGCACTACCGAGGTCACTCTGCCGGATAGTTCGGTCGTGTACACCGAGTATACCGACCGTGGCGAAGTTGCCAAGACCTGGGGCAGCCAGCAATTTCCGGTTGAGTACACTTACGACGCCCAGGGCCGGATGGCCACCATGACCACCTGGCAGGACTTCAACCCGGGAACGGGAATCGGGGTCTCCGGCGATGCCATCACCATTTGGGAGTATGACGTCCAACGCGGCTGGCTCGTGCGCAAGGAATACGATGACGGCAAGGGGACCGATTACACCTATACCGATGCCGGTCGGCTCGCAACCCGCACTTGGGAGCGGGGCGTGGTCACCACCTACGGCTATGACGATGCCGGTCGACAGACCAGTGTCGATTACTCCGACAGCACCGACGATATCGCCTACACCTACGACCGTCTGGGCCAGCCGAAAACCATTACGGATGCCACCGGTACCCGTACCTTTGACTACAACGCAGAGTTGCGGCTCGAGACCGAGGAGCTGGATGCTAGCTATTTTGACGACCGAATCCTTACCCGCCTCTATCAGGACGGCACTTCCGGGACGGTTGCCGGGCGCAACGGCGGATTTTCTCTTGGCATCGCCGCCGATCCGGATCATGATTTGAGCGTGGGTTATTCGTACGACAGTGCCGGACGCCTTTCGACCGTTTCCGACGGCACGGATACCTTTACCTACGGCTACCTCGCGAACACGCCCGGGATGCTTGCCGAGACCGAAGGCCCAGCTCACACCGCGAGCTACACCTACGAGCCCGGTCGCAACGCGCTCACCATCGTGGAAAACGAGGAAACGGTGGGAACGCTTTCGACTGTTTCCCAATACTCCTATCGCTACGACGCCTTGGGGCGCCGGACCGACCGGGTTGACGAGGGATCCGCCTTCGCCCAGGCCTCCCTTTACGATTGGACCTACGACGACCGCGGCCAGGTAACGACCGCCGACCGCTATCTCGGCACCGATCCGGACAGCCCCGGGGCTTCGGTGGCCGCCGCAACCGATTCCTTCGACTACGATTTTATCGGCAACCGCTTGACCTCCACTTTCGGAACCGCCTCTCAGCGCTCTTACACGGTCGATAGCCTGAACCAATATACGGGGATCACGAACCCGTCCGCCGGGCCCGCCCACGATGTTGACGGCAACATGACCTACGATGGAGTGGGATGGTACTTTGAGTGGAATGGCGAAAACAGAATGATCGAGGCCCGCAACTACGCCGACGTCATGAATCCCACCAGCGGTGCCGTTCGCCTGACCTTCACCTACGACTATCAGGGTCGCCGGGTGGAAAAGACGGTCGAAGAATACGACGTGCCACTCGCCTCCATGCAAACCGTCTCCGAAGAACGTTTCGTCTACGATGGCTGGAACCTTATCGCGACATACGATTCTCAGGTTTCAGGTCTCAATCTTCAGGTTTCTTACCTCTGGGGCCAAGACCTCAGCGGATCGATGCAGGGTGCCGGAGGAGTAGGAGGACTGCTCAGTGTCACCGACGACTCCAGCGGAGACGTCTTCTACGCTACTTACGACGCTAACGGCAACGTCAGCGAATACATCGACGAAACCGGGGGCATCGCCGCTCACTACGAGTACTCGTCCTTCGGACGTGTGATCGCTTCAACCGTCTTGCCGGACGATTTTGTCTTCCGCTTCTCGACGAAATACCAGGACAATGAAACGGACCTGCTGTATTACGGCTTCAGATACTATGTCCCCGAAACGGGTCGATGGCTGAGCCGGGATCCCATTGGTGAACGAGGCGGGCTGAACTTGTATGGGTTCGTCTGGAATAATGGTCTGAAGTGGTGGGATTATTTAGGATTGGCAATTGTTGACGAGTATTATTTTCCTGAATCGGCTGAGAATATTTCGTATCGATTTGATCCGTTAGACTTCGATCAAGGTGGAATAACCGAAATTCGTAAAAGTGCGAGTTGTGATTGCTATTTTGACGAAGAGAAAAAATGCTATAGGGTTTATTGTCAGATTACATTAGAGCTTTCTATTACAATCAACGAATTGCTCAGAGGAAATGACGGGTTGATTGAAAATGCTTACGGACACGAGCAGCAGCACGTTTCAAGAGTAATTGCCCAAGTGAGAAACATGGCAAGCCATTACAGAGATAATCATAGTGCAGTCTTTGAATCCGATTCGAAATGTCAATCCGACTCACGAGGCCCTGAATATGTACAACGAGCGATGAGAGATGTTTTGGACACGATTGAAGAACTTCACGTTTATCATATAGAACCGTTTTCGCCAGAAAAAGGTAAGCCTTATGATCCGATAAATCCTGTGCCACCTGCATTGAATTGAATGGAGTTGATTCAGTTCAGATAATATTCGGTAGATGTTTATAGGTTGATGGTGTGAGATTTTGTGATAAGAAAAATGAAAATTTTTTTAATTATTTTACCTTTTTTTTTTGCTGGATGGAATTCTGTTTTCTCTTTGGAAAATGAACCTTATGAAAATGTATTGACATCTTCTTCCTTGGTCGAATTTAGGTCGGAGGCAATGAGGCTAACAATCGCTGTTTCACAGCAGGGGGTGGAGAAAACGGACTTGATCGATGTTCCTGTAGTGCGTGGTATCGGAAATATTGTTTTAAGTGAGGATGAGATTGCTTCGATCATTCGGGTGGTCGATGAAAAAGATATGGGTACAATTGTTGTTATACAGCCTCTAGGATTTTCTATGTTCTGGATTTTTTCATATCGATCAGAGGGAAAGGGAATCGATTTTTTTATTCTCAGGAAGTATTTTAAAAATGGCGCGCAGCCGGATCATCTCAGATTTGAAATTTTAGACGAAACCGTGACTACATTCTCTACTATTGCTTTTGGGACGTAAGTGAACGGTGCGGCCCAAAGACATCGGTAACAAATAGCACAAGGACATCGGTAACACTTAACTGGCTTCATGCCATGGAGACGGCAAAAAAGCGAGCCGGATGATGGGGGCAAACGCAAAATATAAATATTCTATTACTCAGGGGGGTGACAAAAAGGGGTCAGCCCAATGTTTCATGGTTTTCCTGCGATCCGAATTCCTCTTTCCAGGATTCCAAGACCGTCACGGACGCCCTTATGCCGTCCCGGCACCTCCGCCTCGCCCCCGCACCACGGCCTTCTCGTATCCTTGGCTGGCCGACGGTAGCCGGGCGCAACGGAGGATTTGTTCTTGGCATCGCCGCCGATCCGGATCAGGATTTAAGCGTGGGTTATTCGTATGATAACGCAGGACGCCTTTCGACCGTCACCGACGGCGCGGATACCTTTACCTACGGCTACCTCGCGAATACCGTGGGAATGCTCGCCGAGACCGAAGGCCCGGCCCACACCGCGAG
>NZ_JACHVA010000030.1 GCF_014230055.1 Puniceicoccus vermicola
TCCCCAATGAATAACCTAACAGGAATAGCAGGCTACGAAGTGATCTCGCAGCGATGCAAATCGGATTTGGACGAGTTGGAGGCGGTTCTGGAGAGGGAGCCTGAGAGATGCCCTTACTGCGCGGCCCCGGGGCCGCGCAGTAAGGGCCGTTATCTTCGGAAGGTGCGTCATCGAAGTGGTTATGTTCGTTCAACTTTTTTGTTGGTGCACACCCGCCGTTTCTGGTGCTGGAGGTGCAAGCGGAGTTTCCTTCCCACGCTTCCGGGCATCCGTCCTTATCGCCAGAGCTCGGAGCTCTTTCGCAAGGAAGTCCACCAGCGCCACGAAGACGGGATCTGCGCGAGCACTTTGGCCAAGAGGGAGCGAATCGGGCAGGCTACGGTCGAACGGATTTATCACCAGCACACCGAGCTGGAGGTGCGCAAACGTTCCAACCGGGATTGCCCCCGGATGCTCGGAATCGACGAGCATACCCTGGGCAAAAAGAACCGCTTTTGCACCACCTTCTGCGACCTCGGCAACAATCGGGTCTTCGAGGTCAGGCCCGGTCGCAGCGAAAAGGAGCTCTCCGGCTTCCTGGCTTCCCTACCGGGGCGCGAGAAGGTCGAGGTTGTTTGCATCGACCTCTCCCAGAGTTACCGAAAGCTCGTGCGCCGTTGGTTCCCCAATGCCCGCATTGTGGCCGATCGCTTCCACGCTGTACGTGCACTCGCTCATCACTTCACGGGCCTTTGCCGTGAGATTGCTCCCGAGATTACCCGCAACAGCGGACTCCTGGCGATCCTGCGAACCCGACCCGGGCGCCTCTCGCAAAAACAGATCCGACGCCGTCAGGAACTCTTCGACAAGCACCCAACCCTCGAGCCCCTCTATCTCAAACGATGGCAAATCCACTCCCTTCTCTGCCAGAAGTCCTGCACAGCAAAGAAGTGTCGATCAAATGCCAAAGAGCTCTATCGACATATCGAAGAACTACAACAACAGGGCTTTGCACAACTCAAAACCCTCGCCAAGACCCTCCAACAATGGATCGAGCCCATCGCCACCATGTGGCGATTTACCAAAAACAATGCCATCACCGAAGGCTTCCACAGAAAAATGAAACTCATCCAAAGAAGAGCCTTCGGCTTCAGAAACTTTGAAAATTACCGACTGCGCGTCCTCGCTCAGTGCCAATGAACACACACAATAATCCTAAAGAAAAATAATCACAAATTATGCCCGGTCC
>NZ_JACHVA010000031.1 GCF_014230055.1 Puniceicoccus vermicola
GAGGTCGGGCGCGGCGATTAGCCGTTGTCCCGAACCGTCTTGTTCGTGCTTAGTTTGCTTCGATCCACTGGATGTCTCGAATATCGGGATCTGATGTCAAAATCTCGTCCATTGCTTTGGTTATTTTTTCCAACTGCTCTGAAGCATCAATCTTTTTAAATAGCTTTCTTACTTTCGGCGTTCGAGGCTCAGTGAAGCACAAGAACTCATTGTCGTCGCCATACTGGTGGCCGCAGCAGATCGCTAGCCGGAATTCTTTATTCTCGATTGGAAGATAGTAGCCCCAATCTTCAGTGAAGTAATCCTCAATAGGGATTCCTTTTTCTTTTAGTTTGGTAGTCAAATATTCTGCAAGTCGACGCCCCCAGAGACCCGGGTTGATTTCCTCTTCTTCACCTTCATAGGCGGGGAACTTATCAGATCTGAATTCGACTTGAGTTTTCATAATTTTTTCCACGAACCTCGAGACCAGATAACCAGTCTGTAGGCTCAGTCGTCCAGTTGATTTTTAGAATTTTGTGGCGGGTAATCTGGATTGTCTGCGTCGGCTGGTTCGAGTCCAATTCGTTCGATTTTAGACCTCGTCAATGTTCCCTGCTTAATTAAGTGGAGTTGAACTAACCGATCATCTTCTTTGTAAAATAGATGCTTCCAGTTCTCATGCACGTGAAGGATTAAAATGCTCTTTGAACTGTCAGTTGATAGTTGATCACCGACAGGCGTTGAAATGAGTGAGAGCGAACCTTTCTTGTAGTGATCCAAATTACGCTCTGGGTCCTGTTCGCTAAAGGGGAGAGGTCTAAACTGGAATAGCTCAATCAGCCCAGATACAGAAACATCAAACCCAGAAAGTTCCAGGGACTGCGTGAGGGCCTCAGGATTCTTTTGATAATAAGCGTCCCAAATCGAGCGATCCCAAAATTCACGAAAGTATTCCTTCTTTTCTTCTTTTAGAGGCAAATTTTCGTATTCCTTGAAGCTCTCGAGCATCGAATGGTAGTCCTTCTTTATTTCAGACCCAAAGACGCACAGAGGGGCAAGGAATATGACCAGGGGTGATTTCATTTATTCTCGAACGCGCCCCGAGCTGGGGCACAAGAGATGTAACTGGAGCAAGCTTGCTTGCGCAAGTGGAATCGCGCAGTTGCCCCTGGCGGGTTGATGGAGGACGCTTCGCGTCCGGAGTCGACACGTCAGGGCGAAGCCCAGCTCGGGGCGCGATGGACGAACGCGAAGCGTTCGTCCATCGTCGAGCTCTGGCGCGCCGTTAGGCGTTGTCCAGAAGCGACTGGTTCTGCTTTAGGTCGTTAAAGTTGCTTTCGATGAAATCAAAGACAGAGCGAACTTTATCAATGCCTTTCATTCTATCCATGATTCCAAACTCTTTTCCGCCTTCAATCTGCTTCCAAAGAATGTCGTCATCATATTTTCTTGCTAGACTCGGGTTAATCAAATGAAGCGCTCCATATGCCCATTTCTGGTCGTAACAATTTGAACCCACTGGAAGGTATTTTTCCAAGTAGTCTATGATTACTTGCTGGGATTCTTCGCTATTGATTCTCGCAAGTGCAATTAGGTGAAATTCACCTGAAAAGCAGCATCTCGAAGGAATCAAATTCTCTCTCATTTTTTTGATAAATGAAGATTCCTTGCGAAGAGCAACGATCCAGCTTGCAACGATAGCTTCTCGCCACCCTCTTCCCAGAAGCTCTTGAATGTCTTTGTCGCTCAATTCTGAACATGCGCGATTAGAAGTTTCGATGAACGCTTCGTTTTCTTCTTTTACGAAGTTGCCATGAAGAACCTTCATATAGAGTGGCTTGATGTATTCTTCAATGATGTCGCTCATTTTTTTGCAGAACGTGGAGGCTAGGCGACCCGGCCCGAGAGGTCCAGCGTTCTATGGGTTGACGATTTCACGGCCGTGAACTCCGGGTTGCCTAGGCCGATTGGTTCGCACCACGCAGGTTCTATTCTTCCCAGGGATCTTTTTCTCCATATTCATTCTTTTCTCTTTCAACCAATCGAATCCTTGAGAATTCATCGCGGTCCGATCCTTGGAGATATCCAGTGATTCGTGCGGTCCAGTAGAACATCATAGGAAAGATGTAGAGCGCGAAAGTAAGACAAACCAACAACATGGGAATGCGAGCCCAGAAAGGCCAAGAAGCGGTCCATTCCCATAGTCCTTTAGCGGGAATCAGAAGAACAGAGAATACGGCTATTAGCAGGTAAAGCAGTAAAGCCCGTAAAAAGACGTTCCAGCCAAGTTTCCATTTTGCAATTCCCTCCTTCATTTTTAGCGAACGTAGAGCTCTGGCGCGGCGCGTTAGCGACGTTGTCCAGTACCGTCTTGTTCGTCCTTTTCGATTTCGACTGGGATGAGATCAAATGCCAGTCTGATGTTAATGTTTCTGAGGTTTGCTTCTAATTGCTTTAGACTCTCTCTGTTGGTTGCGGCTTCTTCGATGACCTTGACTCTCCATCGCTTCCAATTTTCTTTAATTCCATTCACTGCTTCTTTTGATGCGAGAGGGGAATCATCGAACCCAAACTCGAAGCCACACGTGCACATCTCGAATGAAGGGCTTCCGTCATCATCGTAAGGTCGTTCTTTTAATCCTGCTTCCCCGCAAACGGGGCAAACGTAGCCAGAAAATGCAGTCTTGTAGATGAAGAACGTCTCATCGGGACTAATGCATTTAATTTTTTTCATTTCTGACGAACGTAGAGCACTATCGCGACTGTAGCGCGGAGCGCGAAAGGAGTTGATAGCTGCGACTGGATATGCGTTTCAAGGGATCGCAAGATTGGTTCGATGCCGAAGCTCGGCTGTGGTTTCGCCTTCTTTGGCCTTCACGACTAAATGGTAAGATTCCGATGAATACGTAGCAGCGCTCCCTAGCTTCATGATATAGAGACCTGCCTCTGGGGAGTAAATTTCAGTGATCAAAGGCTGAATAAGGGAAAATGGGATTCTTGTGCCTTCGAATTCAGCCTCCCTGACTTTCTGAAGTTCATCGCGGAGAACCATACAATCCTTTTGTGTTAAGCTTGGATTAACGGAAGCACGACTTCCTTTCAAATACACAAAAGCCACTTCATCAATCCTTTCCGGCTCCGAACTGAGCATCTCACCCTGATAGATTTTCTTTTTCAGGGGGATTCTGATCATGGAGGCGGAGTATCTCGCTTTCTTGCCATCCCACATAGAGTTAAAGATGACATCTATGTAGCTGGGACCCTTAGGAATCATAAATCCCTTCGAAACCTCGAATAATTCTTTTTCGGGGTGGGTATCTCGCCAGTCAGCTAAAAATCGAATGGTTTCATTCTCTTCAAGCCCTTCGATCTTCTTTAGCTTGAGAAACTCATTCGCGAAGGATACACAAGGCAGCAAGAACACGATCAGGGCTATAAATTTCATTCTTCTTCTCTGCATATC
>NZ_JACHVA010000032.1 GCF_014230055.1 Puniceicoccus vermicola
GTTCGTGGAAAAAATTATGAAAACTCAAGTCGAATTCAGATCTGATAAGTTCCCCGCCTATGAAGGTGAAGAAGAGGAAATCAACCCGGGTCTCTGGGGGCGTCGACTTGCAGAATATTTGACTACCAAACTAAAAGAAAAAGGAATCCCTATTGAGGATTACTTCACTGAAGATTGGGGCTACTATCTTCCAATCGAGAATAAAGAATTCCGGCTAGCGATCTGCTGCGGCCACCAGTATGGCGACGACAATGAGTTCTTGTGCTTCACTGAGCCTCGAACGCCGAAAGTAAGAAAGCTATTTAAAAAGATTGATGCTTCAGAGCAGTTGGAAAAAATAACCAAAGCAATGGACGAGATTTTGACATCAGATCCCGATATTCGAGACATCCAGTGGATCGAAGCAAACTAAGCACGAACAAGACGGTTCGGGACAACGGCTAATCGCCGCGCCCGACCTCCACGTTCGAGAAAAAAACCATGAACACCCGTATTCTAGTTATATTGGCCTACACCGTAATGGTGATTTCCTTTATTGTGAGTTTCGTTACATGTGACTTTTCATGGTTTGCGCGATCGGGGTCCTTCATGACTGCCGTAGCCGTCCTGTTATCTTCGAGAGCAGCGATCCGACAGGCAGGAATAGCAAATGGTTTTAGAAACGAGCCTTCAGACCTCGAAAAGGAACTGAGTGAAGACAGGAATGCATTCAGCTTTGGGTTTTCATTTTTGGCAGTCGGAGCACTAATCTGGGGATACGGAGACCTTTTGAACATTTGCCTCTCCAGATAGAGTCTAACATTCGAACAAAACGACGCAGACAACAAGTGACCCCTCCCGCCGAATCTAAAAATCAACCGGACGACTGAGCCTCACAAGCTGGTTGTCTGGTCTCGACGTTCGACAAAAGAATGAAAATTGAAGAACACGACCTACTCAGCTCATCTGGAGAGTTCTCCAGAAAAGCGTGGTATCTCCCATGTGCGAAAAGCCCGGAGCAATTTTGCATCTTCCTCGACGGAGAGTATTACGTAAATAGAATGGATGCTGCTGCAAAGCTCATTGGGCTGCAGGAAAGCGAATCCATCCCCCCAGTTGCTTGCCTTTTCATTTCACATTTTGACGGAGAAGCTCGCCACTACGACTATACCTGCAATAAGCGGTATGCTAATTTTGTTGCGTCGGATGTAATCGCTTGGCTTCACGAACGAAATCCCGAAGTTACTTTGACTGGTCATTTGATTGGCGGGACAAGCTTGAGCGGCCTACAAGCAGCATTCACGGCCATGACTCACTCAAAGACATTCGCATTAAGCCTCATTCAGTCGGGGTCTTTCTGGTGGAATAAGGAGTGGCTAAAAGAGAATCTGCCGAACCTTTGTGCGACCGAGGGTAGATTTTGGATCAGCGTCGGCGATAAAGAAACAGAATCAGAGGCCACACACCCGCCGACGGGAATGCGTCAAGAACTAGATCAGATTTCTGCCACTGAAAGGTTTATTGGGAGATTGAAGCACTACAACTCAGAGGTTTGCTACCATCTCTACAGCGGGGGACACGAAATTCGACCGTGGGAGCAGGAGTTCTCCAGCGCAATCCAATGGTTACACAAAGGAGTCGAACAAGGCAGTGGTGGCAACGTCGGCTAGCGCCGCCGTGCCACACTTTTACGATCTCCAGAAAAAATGAATCAAGATAGCTACTTCTTAGTCAGCCACATTCCTTATGGATATTTGATTCTGCTCGGGGTTGCTTTTGCAATTTGGTTATACTCAGAATTAAAAGTAAAAAGAAAGTTGGTTCGCATAGTCATCAGTGTTTTCTGTGCTTCTTACGCCTTATTTTTCTGCTGGAACGTTTCCCAGATTTCACCAATCGCTACGAATTTCACCTTATCGAACTCACTCTACCTAATTGAAGATAACCTCGACCAAGGAAAAGTGAATCAAGTCCAAGCAGCACTGAAAGAATTTGAGAGAATGGAATCAGAAAGCTCACTTCTGGAAGCTTCCATTTATCTACAACATCAACTCCAAACAGAGGAGATCCAGACGCAGTAGTCAACGTCGCTAACGCGCCGTCGACTATGCTCCACGATCGACAGAAATGAAATCACTCACCTCAGTGGTCCTTCTCGTATTACTGACCTCTCAGGTATTTGGGAATACTCAAAAATCAAAAGAAGTCGCTATTACCCAATCAAATGCTGCCGAACTGAAAGTGGCCGTAGAAGTTTATCGTTCAGCTTACTCAACGTATCCGCCACTCATTAAGTCAGAGCTACTCGAAGCTCTGAAAGGAAAGAAAGATGATGTGAACCCGAAGGGCTTACCCTTTTGGAGCCCGAAAAAAGAAAAGAAGATTCTCTGGTGGACTGTAAATCATGGTGTCGTGAACGCGAATGGAGAACTCATTGATGGTTGGGGCCGTCCGTTTTACTGGAATGTATCAGACGATGAACAAACATTAAGGCTGACTTCGAAAGGAAAGGATGGAATCCTTGATGCTGGAAAAGCAGACGGAGATGACCTCTATTTCACCATCGTAGAACCACTAAAACGGAGGTCGATCCAGACGCAGTAGTCAACGTCGCTAACGCGCCGTCGACTATGCTCCACGTTCTGCGAAAGAAATGAAATCTGCGTTCCCCCAGTTTGAGAAGCCATGCCTAGAAGCATTTCAATTCTTGGTCGAACGTTATGGATTCGAGGAACCCATCATTGAGCAACTGGGAAGAGAATGCTTCATTCGATACGAAAAAGAAAACAGAATAGTATCGATTGCTTACGAGCCATACAGCATTCCCATCGTCGAACTTTTCAGTCCTACCCACGAGATGAAGAACAGAAGAATCCCCAGAATTAACTCAGGCCTTGGGAAGAAAGATAAGTTCGATGATGAAGATGAGGCTCAACAGAGGAAAATACTGACTCATCAGGCTACGGAGCTTGAGAGCAAAGAGTTGGACTTTTTGAAGCAATGAACCCAAAAAGCAGAACAAGTCGGTGGTCTCAATTCCTTTCGCGCTCCGCGCTACAGTCTTGAGACACCTCGACGATCTGCGAGAAATGAAAGAAATAGGAAAAGATGAAGTCGGCGTGACCTATTTCGTATGCGATTATTCCGAAGGAGTTCTCTCGAATCTTCCGTGGGGAGGTGAGCAGTTCGACTGTCTGTTCTTTCCAGCACTCCCTGTCGATGGACCAGCTTATACCAGCGCAATTGAGGAAATATTGAAAAAGAATATCGATTGGATTTTCACCTGCGAACCCGATTCTGAGCATTGGCATGATATTGTGGATGAGATGGCTGTTGCCCTTGGATGCCAACAGGAGATCTGGGATGGATCTCCAATGACCGCTTGGTTTGATGAAGTGAAGAAGATTGAGGATTGGGATACCGCATATAATCATGGAGGTTCTGACTACTTCCTATTTGTTTTTATCTCAGCGGAGGATTCTCTCGAATCGCGAGTGGAAAGACTTCGAAGCCGTCTGAAAGCAGATCAAGGCGGTGGTATCAATTCCGAGTCGCTGCGCTCCTCTCCATGATACACCTCTACTTTGTGCAAAGAAATGAACCAATCGCGTGAAAACATTGTAGCCGTCATTAAAGAGGCGGTAATCCCAAAACTCAGAAACATGAGGTTTCGAGGGAGCTTTCCACATTTCCGTAGACTAGACACAAACCAAACTGATTTATTAACATTTCAGTTCAGCAAATACGGAGGAGAATTCTGTGTGGAGGTAGCCGTGGGGCCAAGTGCGTCATTTAAAACCTATTGGGGTAAAGAAATAGAACCAAAGAAATTGACTGCACACGACCTAGGAGAACGTCTTCGCATTGGTCCCAATAGCAAAGACGGTGAGGACCATTGGTTCACATATGAAGGGAAGGACTCAGTTACAGTTGAAAAATTAATAGAAGATTTGACGCAATCTATTGATAAAGAAGCAGTCGACTACTGGAGAAATACAAAATATATTGCACAACCAGACGGTGCAGACAACTCCGGTTAGCGCTCCGCGCTAACCTCCGCGTCTGACCTTGGCGTTGGATGAAATAGAAAATTGAATACGTTTCCCTACAGCATTCCCATTAATCGTGAGCTTTCCGAATTGGAAAGATCGATTCTCCGAAAGCTGATCTCTGAAACTCAGCCAGAACGAGAAAAAGAAATAGATTCACTTCATGTCTTTGGACGATGTGGATGCGGATCTTGCCCTACTGTGATGTTCACGATTGAAACCAAAAGAGAAAAAGAAAGATCGATTTTGGCGGACTTCCAAGGATGAGACACAGATTCCGGCTTGGTGGGAATCACACTATGGGAGAGTAACGGATCAATCGCCGAACTGGAGGCTTGGTCGATAGATGGAACCGACGTAGACTCTTGGCCAGAACTAGAAACAATCAGACCACTGAAAATCTCGAGATGAGAAGAAAAGAATGGTCCAACCAGCCAGCCCATACAACTCCAGCCAGCGCTCCGCGCTGACCTCCGCGTATGGCTTTCACGATCTACAAAAGAAATGAAAATAAAGGGAATACTTCAGATCGTCGCGGCCTTAGCCGTCCTCGGGATCTTGTATTTCCTGATCCCATGGTCTATCGGCTTTGGTGGCTTTTTCGGATGGATCGTTCTTCTTGCGGGCATCCCGCCGATTTTGGCTGTAGCACTTTTTCTCCTCGTTGGTGGCGTCACTAGCTGTCGAAGATAAATGTAGAAAAAAGAAAAGCGACTGAACATTGAACCAACCAAAACCACTAGACAAAATGGAAAGTAGATCCAGCCGGTGGTCTCAATTCCTTTCGCGCTCCGCGCTACAGTCTTGAGACACCTCTACGTTCGAAAAAAGGAATGCTTCCACTACTGTCCAGTTAGGAACTCGTTGAATGTCAATTGATTAGGTAATTGAGGTTCGTCAAAATTTGTGCAATAATCCATAAACAGCTGATGGATAGGTGTTTTCTGAAATACGTTGACGCTCAAAACTTGCAAAATCCGGCTAAGGTTTTCGCCGAATCCATGAATCTTATTGAGACAGGCCACCATGAGGTAAACGCAGATGGCGATCCAGATTTGGGTCTTCACCGCGTTCACGGAGGTGCCGTAGAACGCTTTGATTCTGAGGTTTTGCTTGATCCATTTGAAGAACAACTCGATGTGCCAGCGACTCTTATAGATGCGGGCGATCATGATGGCAGGAAGACCGAAATGGTTGGTGATGAATACCAGACTCTTGCCTGTTTCGAGATCGACAAAGCGGATGCGTCTGAGTTTTTCGGGGTAGTCCCGTTTGCTCTTGGTAGTCTTCAAGCCGGCGCTCTGGTCGCAACGCAAGCCAATGGCTTTGTCGACCGGGCGGGACTCGCTGACGTAGAAAGCCATATTGCTCTTTGCACGGGTGACGAAGAACGCTCCGGCTTGATGGATGCGATAGAGCCGTGCGAAATCGACGTATCCACGATCCATGACATAGATGCTTCCCGACTCGAAAACGATTTGGTCGAGCACGTTCACGTCATGCACGCTACCGTCGGTAATGCTCATAAACACTGGTATGGAGCCTCTCAAGTCGATCATCGTGTGCAGCTTGACTGCGGCTTTGGTCTGCCTGAAACGAGCCCACGGGAACATCGAAA